>CAZZLI010000018.1:0-31055 GCA_964655055.1 uncultured Ferruginibacter sp. | reverse complement strand
AGCGCTATTGAAAACTGTTTTCCAATCCAATGTGAGAAAAGTAAAACAACAGGTAAACAAACCCCGGTTGTTTTTTTCGATTCCGGTCATTGCCGGGTTGTTGCTTTCCGTGCTGAACGCCTCTGCACAGCAGAGCGCCGGGTTCAACAACACCTTCCTCGTATTGTCCTTGAATGGTGGTGCCAACACCTTCTACGACCTGAATGCTGCAACGGCCAATACCGATTTCAATGGTGCCAACCTCGGTTCATTCGTGGCAGGCAGCAGCAATCTGGTTTTCAAAGGAGCCGAGCATAATGTGTACAAGTGTGGTGGGGCTGATTTGACAAGTACCAGGGTTTACTATCGTATTTATCTTACCAGTGCCGGCGCTTCGGGCACATTCATCTCCAATAACATCGGTTTTACGTCCGGGTTCAATAATGGTTGTGGTGGACAAGATCAGGTTTGGTCAAACACGGGCTATTCAACGAATTTGCTTTCAGGATTGGCTCCGGGTAATTACTCCATTCAGGTTTATTCCGATGCATCTACCACCCTCGGCACCCGATTTGCTTCCAACAACGGAAACAACTATACGGCAACATTTACAGTTTCCAGTATTGTTTGGGCGAATACAACTACTGGAACAGCTTGGTATACAAGCACCAACTGGAATCCCAGTACTGCATCAAATGCCTGGCTTACAGGAAATATTGCTGAATTTCAAAATGCAGGTACAGCCACTACAGCGGGTATCAATTTGGGGACTGCCTCCCTTTCAATTGGAGCGATTGATGTTGCTTCTTCAAGAACTAGGGCGCTTACTATTGGAAATAGTTCTGCCACTACCGGGACACTCACCCTGAATGGTGCTTCTCTGGGCAGTAACTCCAACGTAATATTGCGAAATTCATCTTCCTCCTTACTAACGCTCCAAGACAATGAAACAGGGACCGGTAAGACGATGAACATCACTCTTGCAAATGCCACCACCAATGTCATTGATGCGGCAGGTTCAGGAGGCATTACAATTAGTTCAGCCATTTCGGGCGCATCAAGGAGTATCACTAAAATCGGTTCTTCGGGTACGCTTACACTCTCTGGTACGAATACCTACTCCGGTGGTACCATTATTTCCGGTGGAACGGTTTCTGCAGGAGCCGCGGCTAATTTAGGAGATGCTGCCGGAGCCATTACCTTGGGTAGTGGAGCCACATCTGCCACACTTGCAGCCACAAATGATTTTACAAGAAATACAGTTAATATTACTACATCCTCAACAGCTGGTGTAATCGATGTGGCATCAACAAGGACTTTAACCATTGGTGCCCTTAATACAGTCAGTGGAACAGACAATACCACCAAAATCGGCAAATCCGGTGCGGGTACTTTAACCTTGTCCGGTGCGGGTTCTTATGTGGGTCAAACACAGATAGGGCAGGGTACTGTCATCGTTTCCAACAATGCGGGTCTTGGTACAAATAATTCTACTTCCGCCCGGGGTATCGATCTAGGTTTGAATGTGGGCGATGTTTCTCAGGCCAACAATGTATCTGTCCTTGCCACAAATGGAATTACCGTTCCTCAATCTATTTATGTAGCACCTAATACGAGCAGTGCAACACGAACCATTGGCACAAGCGGTGCCAATGCCTCAGCCACTTTTTCAAATGAAATATTCCTGGATGGATCCGCCACGCTCGCACCGGTATCCGGAGGTACATTAACGATGAGCGGTAACATTATCAATACAGGTGGACTTACCACGACAACCGGAACAACATTATTATCAGGTACCAATACATATTCCGGAACCACAACAGTAAACTCCGGTACACTGCGGCTTGGTAGTACATCGGCTTTGGGTTCAACAGGAGCAGGGGCCGGCACTTCCATCACCAGTGGTGCAGTACTCGACCTCAATGGTATTAATTACTCCAGTGCAGAAGCTTTGACTCTTAATGGTACAGGTATTTCCAGTGGTGGTGCCCTAATCAATGGTTCATCAACCGGGGCAACTTATGCCGGCTTGCTGACATTAGGAAGTAATAGCAGTATCATCGGCGGTACAGGTACCATTGCCCTTTCAAATGCTGGAACTATAACCGGTAGTGGTTTTGGATTGACATTAGGTGGAGCACAAGGGGGCTCACTTGCAAGTGTAATCGGAACCGGTACAGGAACTTTAACCAAGCAAGATGCAGGTACATGGACATTATCCGGTGTCAATACCTATTCCGGAACTACTTCGATATCCGGAGGTACTTTGGCTTTAAGCGGCTCCGGTGTCACAGGAACCGGTAATATTTCCATTGCATCTGGTGCCACCTTTGATGTATCTGCTAAAACAGGCAATGTTGCTTTTGGAACATCACAATCCTTATCAATTCCTACTACCGGAGCCAATAACACAGCAACCGTCACCGTTGGTTCTGATGATGGTGTTACGCTGGGCTCTACCGGTGGTATAACATTTAGTGCTTATGGTGGTGCGAACGGTAATAGTGCGACCAATGCACCTTTGACCGTAACCGGCGCAACAGCCGGAGCGCTGGCATTAAACTCTGCCCCGGTTACCGTTACAACAACATCTGCACTTGCAGTAGGTACCTATATTTTAATAGCTAAAGGTGCCTCAGCAACAGGTGTTTCAGGTACTCCGGGTGCTTTAACGGTGAGTGGTTCCGGATTGGCCGCAGGCGCTGTCGGTACTTTGTCTGTTTCCGGCGGTCAGTTGATTCTCACAGTGGTTGTTGCCCCCACCATCACCACCACCGTGGCACCGAATACCATCACCCACAACAGCGCCTCCAGCGGGGGACAAACACTTTCCGGAACAAATATCACAGCTAAAGGGGTGGTATGGAATACCAGTACAGCCCCCACCGTAGCCCTGACTACCAAAACCGATGATGGAACCGGTACGGACAATTTCACTTCGTCCATCACTTCACTCAGCGCCCAAACACAATATTTTGTGCGCGCCTATGTAACCAATGCCGCCGGCACCGGCTACGGCGATGAGAAATCGTTCCGCACCCTGTCTTCACCTGCTACAGCACAGGCCAGCGGGTTCAGCGCTACAGCAACCTCCTCAAGCAATATCGACCTGAGCTGGACAGGCGCAACCTTCCCCGGCAGCGGGGCCACGGCCAGCGGTTATATCTTGCTCAGGGCAATAAGTCCCAATACCCCCTCTTTGGGTAATTCCAATGGCGCGGCACCAACTGCAGGCGCCAATACTACTATCGTTTCATCCTCGATTGCCAACAATGCCACCAGCTTCAGCAACAGTGGACTGGCGTCTTCTACTACCTACAATTATCTGTTGGTTCCTTTCACATGGGATGGCACCAATGCCACTACCTATAATTACCTGACCGCCTCGGCGCCCACCGGCAACGCCACTACCCAGGCTGGTGCTACCCCGCCGGTACTCACCACCAATGCGGCCACCTCTATCAGCGCATCAGGCGCTACCTTAAATGGGGAGATCACGTCTGATGGCGGCGGAAGCGTTACAGCCAGAGGGTTTGTATACAGTTCAACTGATCTTACACCAACCATTGGTGAAAGCGGGGTGACTGACCAGTCGGCGGGCACCGGCACCGGCAGCTATAATGCCAGTGTTTCATTGTCGGAAAACACCACCTATTATTTCCAGGCCTATGCCACCAACAGCTCCGGTACCAGCTACGGCGGCGTGTTGAATTTCACCACGCCCAAAGCCGAACCGACAGCCCAGCCCACCTCGCTCGTGTTCAGCTCGGTGACTACCAGCTCTTTCAGTACCGCGTTCACTGCTGCAACGGGCAGTCCCGACGGATATATCGTCATCCGCAGCACCTCCGCCACGCTTTCGGCCAATCCGGCAGACGGCACCACCTATACAGCCGGTAACAGCCTGGGTGGGGGCACCATACTTAGTGTAGGCGCTACCGTTAGCGGCATATCAAGTAGCTCGCTGAGCGCCGGAACCACCTATTATGTTTTTGTATTCGCTTACAACAACAGCGGTAGCATCATCGACTACCTCACAACCTCGCCGCTCAGCAGCAGCGTCGTAACCGTGACGAGTGCACCTTCCGCTCCTTCTTTCGGTTCGGTGACCACCACCGGGGCCACTGTCAGCTGGGCCGCCGTTACCGGCGCTGCCGATTACCGGCTGGACGTCTCAACGGTTTCCAACTTTGCCAGCTTCGTGTCCGGTTATAATGATTTAACGGTGTCGGGTACCAGCCAGGCCTTGACCGGATTGACTCCCAATACAAATTATTTTGCCCGTGTTCGTGCAGTTAATGCTTCTGGTACTTCTGCCAGTTCTTCAAGCGGCAGTGCGGCCACCCTGCACAATGCGCCCACGGTAGGTTCGGGCTCGGGTGCCACCACCAGCGCCATAACCGCTAACTGGACGGCGCCTACTGGCGGCGGTGCAGTGACCTTTACCTATACGTTGGAACTCTCCACGAATGCGGCTGATTTCAGCAGCCCGGTATCCACTCAAGTCAACATTGCCAGTGGTACTCTTTCCTTCCAGTTCACCCTTCTTACACAGGGAACAGTCTATTATTACAGGGTACGGGCTGTAAATGCTACCGGAGCATCCGACTGGTCCGCAGTCAGCACAGGATACTCAACGCTTGCCACTACAATTTCCCTTGCTGCTTTAGGTACAGCCGTAACAGAAAATTTCAACGGCATGGGTACTTCCGGCACCGCCACCACACCCACCGGCATAAGGATCGGAACCGATTTCACCACGGGTACTTCGGCAACCACCCTCACCTACGGAAACACTGGAACAGGCGTTGTGACCAGCAGCAGCTCGGGCGGTGCCATCAACTGGGCCGATGGTGTAGCCGGATCGGCTACCGACCGCGCCCTTGGATTCCTGACCACAGGATCTTATACATCACCAAGATCAATCATCTGCGCATTCACCAACAACACCGGTTCTGCGATAACCAATCTTCAGCTCAGCTGGGATTATGAGAAATACCGCTCCGGTACCCGCGCCATCGACTGGACGTTCTTCCACGGAAGTACCTCTGCTGCCGCCACCGCTGCCACTGCCGGCGACCAATCCTATGCGGCCGATGCAAATACCTCTACGGTTTTCTCTCCTTCTTCGGATATCGCCAAGAGCCTCACACTCACCGGACTCAACATTGCCGATGGCGCGACATATTATTTGCGCTGGACTTATACGGGAGTGGGGGGAAGCACCAACTCGCAGGGGCTGGCCATCGACGACCTCAGCATCAAAGGTTGCGGTACGGTCAGCGCACCCACCGCCGCCGATCAGGCCTTCTGCTCAGCTGTCAATCCCACCATTGCGAGTTTGACCGCCACCGGCTCCGGCATCCAGTGGTATGCGGCCAGTTCCGGCGGATCGGCCCTAAGCACTTCTGCTGCACTTACAAACAATACCATCTACTATGCATCGCAGACCGTGGGCGGTTGTGAAAGCGTAACAAGAACAGCTGTTACGGTCACCATCAACACCAATCCATCGGTGCCCACCGGCAGTGCCACACAGACCTTCTGTTCTTCCGCTTCGCCCACCGTATCCTCGCTGACCGCAAGCGGAACCTCCATTCAGTGGTATTCCGCATCTACCGGGGGCACTGCTCTCAGCGGTTCTAATGCGCTGGTCAACACCACCTATCATGCCACACAAACCGTGAACGGTTGCGAAAGCCAGACCAGGTTGGCCGTCACCGCACAGGTGTTCGACAACGGAACCTGGCTGGGTGATGTCAGCGGCGATTGGAATACATCCGGCAACTGGTGCGGGGGTGTGCCCACTTCCTCGTCCAACGTGGTGGTGGTTTCGGGCCGACCCAACAGCCCGGTCATTTCCAGCGCCGCTTCGGCCGCAAGCCTTACCATCAATTCCGGCGCTTCGCTCTCCTTCAGCGGCACGCCTACGTTGACCCTTTCGGGCAACCTTACCAATAACGGCACCTTCACTGCCGGCAGTTCCACCGTTGCCTTCAATGCGGCCTCCACCGTCAGCGGCACCGTGGCGTTCAACAATGTGACTTTGTCGGCTTCGATGAATCCGGGCACGGCCAGTACCATCAACGGCCTGCTCTTGCTGAACAGCAGTGGCAGCATATCCACCAACAGCCCTTCATTTGGCACATCCTCCACGCTGGAGTACGGCTATGGCGGCGGATTCGGCTCTCGCCGCAACCAGGCGCTGGAATGGCCCTCCAGCAACGGTCCGGCCAATCTTACAGTTTCCAATGGCAGTTGGATACAGCTTACCGGTAGCCGCAGCCTGAGCGGAAACGTATCCATTTCCAACGGCGCCCTGCAGGCCAGCGGCGCCCGGACCCTTACCATGAACGGCACCACACAGACCATTACGGTCAGCAACAGCACCGGTGGGGCCATCTTCGGCACCGATAACGGATTCGGAAACGACCTCACCCTTACCATTGCCAACGGTTCAACAACCACCTTTACCGGTAATGCCACCACCAACGGCGACGACGAAAAGAAGTTCGTAGCCATCAATGTGAATACCGGTGGAACGCTGGCGCTATCCAGAGGCATTCTCTGCAAATACGGTTCCTTCACAGTGAACGGTACCCTGCAGATCAACTCCAACGGCTATGTTCAGAGCACAGCCGGTGTGGCTCCCACCTACGGTGCATCCTCCACGCTGGTTTACAATTCCGGCGGCACCTACGGACGCGGACTGGAATGGAGCGCCACCAGCGGTGCCGGATATCCCAACAATGTGACCTTGAGCAACAGCACCAACCTGGATGTGGTGAACGGGGATAATTCCTTCAAGCGTGCAGCCGGCAACCTGACGGTGAATACGGGAAGCACTTTCTCTGTGCCCAACCTAACAGTAGGCAGCTCCGGGTTGGGGGTTGAGTTCCTGGGCAGCATCACCAACGATGGAACTATTTCGCTGACAGGCACCACCGACGAGCGTCTGAAGGCGGTCAGCCTCACCAACGGCAGCAGCAACAGCACGGCTACGGTAAACCTTTCTTCTGTTGTGGGCGGCGACCTTGAACTGACCGGCAATTACACCGACAATGCCAACTTCAATGCCAACAGCCGCGCGGTATTCTTCACCGGAAGCGGAACACAAACAATCGGAGGTACGGCTTCAGCCCCATTCAATATTGACTATATCGTACTCAACAAAACCAGCGGCATTGTACAGCTCAGCCAGGATCTGCTGACGGGCGCTCCCAACGGCGGCAATGGCATCACCTTGAATTCTGCCTCCGATATCATAGACCTCAACGGCAGAACGCTGACCCTGGGTACGAACAACCAAACCTGCGCCATCTCGGGCAACGGGCTGTTCCGCGGCAACAGCGCCAGCGGTATGATCATCAACGGTACCGGCGCACTGGGAACCTTGAGATTTGAAAGCGGCAACCGCTCCCTGGCCAACCTGACCATCAACCGGACCGGTACGGGCTCTGTGACATTGGGCTCCGACCTTTCTGTAGGATCTACGCTAACGCTTACGGACGGGGTGCTCAACGTGGGCAGCAATAATCTTTCGGTGGGCGGTTCGGTAGCCCGCACCTCGGGAACCATCAACGCCGCTTCCGGAACGGTAACCTTCAACGGCGGCAGCGCCCAGTCGGTACCGACAGGTCTGTTCACCTCCGGTACGCTAAGCAACCTCACCGTACCCAACAACGGCGGAGTTTCCTTCAGTGAGAATCTGACCGTAACGGGTAACCTGACGGTGAACGGATTGTTTATTCCTGCAGCCGATGTGGTGGTGGGTGGAGCCGGAACGCTAACGGGTACGGGAACCATCAGGGTTACCCGCGCCACCGGTACAGCTGACCTCACCAATCAATACACGCTCAATCGTACGTTGACCAACCTCACCGCTGAATTTGCCGGAACCTCAGCACAAGGTATAGCCGCTTCCACAATTGGAGGTCTCAAAATCAACAATAGCAACGGCCTCAGCCTTGGCGGTGATGTGACGGTGACTGGCGGAGTAGATTTCACTTCGGGTAACCTCAGCATCGGCGCCAATACGCTGTCCATCGGCGGAGCGGTAAGCCGCACTTCTGGCAATTTTGTGGGTGGTGCCACCAGCAACCTTACGCTGAACGGTACAGCCGGTAGTATCTTCTTCCAATCAGGCGGCAGCAGCAATTCGCTGAAGGCGCTTACTTTGGGTACCTCCGGCAGCGCCACCCTGGGCAACGATTTGAATATTGTTGCCAACGACGGCAGCGGTAACGAGGGCGTTGTGGCTGTCAATTCAACCACCGGCGGGTTGAATACGGGTGGCTTCCTGACGTTGAAGTCGGCTGCCAACGGCACGGCCCGGGTGGCCGCAGGCCGCACTGCAGGTGGCTATATCACCGGTGCTGTTTCGGTTGAGCGGTTTATTCCCCAGAATTCCACCAAGAGCTGGCGCTTGCTCGCTGCCAACACTTCTGGTCAATCCATCAATGATGCTTGGCAGGAGGGTCAGGCAGGGGTGAATTTGAACAATACACCGGGCTTCGGAACCATGATTACCGGACAGGGGGTTGATGATGCGGATGCTATAGCAAAAGGATTCGATAAGAAGACACCGGGTTATTCTGTGCTGCGCTATAATTCTTCGGTGGGCGCCTTGTGGGGTATTTTAAATACAAAAACGACGCTGCTTGATGAAAATTCTGGTTATTTCCTGTTCATCCGGGGCGATCGTGGCAACAGTGGTTCTTTCGGAGCCGGAGCGCCGAACAGCAGCACCACGTTGCGGAGCAAGGGCTCGCTGTTTACCGGAAACCAGTCACCGATTACCATCCCCTCCGGTCAGTTTGCCCTAATTGGCAATCCGTACCCATCCCGTATCGATTTGAGAGAAATTTCCATTGGTTCGGGAATTGTGAATTCAGTTCAGGTATGGGATCCCACATTGGCGGGTAGTTATGGTTTGGGTGGTTATCAGACACTGGTAAAAAGCGGGAATGATTTTATAGTATCAACTCCCGGAGGAGGCAGCTATGGCAGTATCAATAGCGTCCAAAATTTCATTGAAAGCGGTTCAGCTTTCTTTGTGCAGTCCACAAGCAATAGCAATAACACGGTTACCATAGCGGAAAGCTGCAAGGCATCGGGCAGCCGGTTGGTGAACCGACCATCCAGTCCGTTATCGCTGAATCCTTCAATGATAAGCAGATTATTCGCCATCAACTCAGCCACCAACACCGAACTGGCCGACGGTAACCGTATTGATTACGACCCCTCGTATAGCAACAGCATTGATGTTTTTGACGTAAGGAAGAACAACAATTTCGGGGACAATCTGGGCCTTTCTAGCAACAACACCGACCTGGTTGTTGAGCGCCGGGCCATGCCTACTGAAAACGACACCATCTTTTTCAGCACAAGCGGTTTGAAGCGCATCGGTTATCGGTTGGATTTCATGGCAACAGACCTGGGTGGTACCGGCTTGTCGGCTGTTTTGGAAGATACCTACCTGAACACAGCCACACCCGTTAGCCTGGAGGGTACCACTTCTTACACGTTTACTGTGGATGCCAATGCCGGTTCATCGGCAGCCCGCCGTTTCCGCATCGTGTTCCGCCCGCAGGCGCCTTTACCAGTAACCCTTCGCAGTGTAAGGGCCTGGCAGCAGCAGTCCGACATCAAGGTGGAATGGACGGTGGCCAACCAGCTCAATATCCAGCGCTACGTGGTAGAAAAATCAGTTGACGGCAGCAGCTTCAGTGCTGTGGGAAATGTGACTGCCACCGGCAATAACCGTGCTGAAATAACCTATAACTGGCTTGATGCCCAGCCTGTTCAGGGGGCCAATTACTACCGGATCCGTTCCATTGGCAACGATGGCGCTTTCAGCATCAGTTCCGTAGTCAGGGTAGTCATTGGCAAGTCGGCCCCGGCGGTTTCGGTTTGGCCCAATCCGGTGGAAGGACGTCAGATGAATCTGAATTTTGTGAATATGCAGGCAGGTGCTTATCAGGTCAGGCTGTTGAATACCCTTGGCCAGATAACATCTGTTAATAAAATTTCACACAGCGGAGGAAGTGCGGTTCAAATTATTGCATTACCTTCGCAACTGGTAGCAGGAATCTATAATCTGGAAGTGATTTCTCCGGATAATAGCCGACAATTGCAACAAGTAAACCTGAAGTAAAAAAAATAGAATGATATCCAGGAAGCGCGAAACAATCCGTTTTTGTACAAGAGGAATTGCTTTTTGTCTCCTGCTGATCGCCTGTATCTGTTCTGGCGCGTACGCCCAGGAATTGCAGCAGGAAGAGCAACAGCCCCAAAACGGATTCAGTCCGCGCGAAGAAACCACCCCGCCGGCTCAAGCCCCCGTCACTATTGGTGGAGGTATGTGGGGGCAGCAGAACCCGACTCAGGAAGCGAATCCTCAGAGCAACGGATCCAACAGTGAAGATGTAAACTCCGACGCTGAGGGATCAGGGGGAGGAGTAGCTGCACCTTCACCTGGAAGGGGAGGGATTCGTCGTACCACTACTTTGGGCGGTGTGACACGAGAAAATGGTACCAACCCGGCCGGTAACCCCGATGAGGTCCCTTTCGATGATAATATGAATCTGGTTTTTCTGATTACAGGTCTTGCTTTTGCTTTTTTTGTGATGAGAAAGCGTATGATGACGAAGGATGCGACAAGCGGCAAATAGTTTATTAGCGACGATTTATCAAAGCGCCTCTTTACAGGGGCGCTTTTTTATCTGAACCGCTGATTAAGCTGATTAAATGATTTCGCGATTGATTGGAGCCCAATGAATTGATGGAAGAGCGATAAGCTATCAGAGTCTGCTTGGCGCTTTGCCTTTACCTTGTTCGCGGCTTTGCGTTAAAAAATCGTCGGAATCAGAATTCACAGGATTTCATTATTTCCAGGATTGAGTCGAGCTTACTGAATTAATGGAATAGCGATAAACTATCAGGGTCTCCTTGGCGCCTTGCCTTTACCTTGTTCGCGGCTTTGCGTGAAAAAATTCTCGGAATCAGAATTCACAGGGTTACATTATTTCCAGGATTGAGTCGAGCTTACTGAATTGATGGAAGAGCGATAAACTATCAGGGTCTCCTTAGCGCCTTGCCTTTACCTTGTTCGCGGCTTTGCGTGAAAAAATCGTCGGAATCAGAATTCACAGGATTTCATTATTTCCAGGATTTTTCTTCCGGACGGCATTTTTCTTTTCAGCGCCAACATCGAACGTTGAACGTTGAACGTTGAACATTTTTATCTCAATCAGTATTCACTTAGTTCTGCTGTCGGGTCCCCACTTATTATTTTCCTCGTAGAATAAGACTATTCCTCGTCCCAGAAACCCATACTGCTGAATTTTTCGATGCGCATGCGGCAGCGTTCTTCTGCGGGAATCTTTTTCAGTTCATCCAGTACGGGCCGGATATGATTGCTGAGGATATCGGCGGCTTCCTGATAATTCCAGTGGGCGCCGCCGAGCGGTTCGGGAATCACGCCGTCCACCAGCCCGAAGCCGAGCATGTCGGTGGCGGTGAGTTTGAGTTGTTCGGCGGCCACTTCTTTCTTATCCCAGCTCCGCCAGAGTATGGAGCTGCAGCTTTCGGGGGAGATGACGGTGTACCAGGTGTTCTCCATCATGTACACGCGGTCGCCCACGCCGATACCCATGGCGCCGCCGCTGGCGCCTTCGCCGATAATGACGCAAATCACGGGCACTTTGAGGCGCATCATTTCATAGATGTTGCGGGCGATGGCCTCTCCCTGTCCGCGTTCTTCGGCTTCCAGTCCGGGGTAGGCTCCGGGCGTATCGATCAGGGTGATGACGGGCTTGTTGAATTTTTCGGCCAGTTTCATCAGTCGCAGGGCCTTGCGGTAGCCTTCGGGGTTGGCCATGCCGAAGTTGCGGATCTGGCGCATCTTGGTGTTTATACCTTTCTGGTGACCGATGATCATGACGGTTTCACCCTGCAGCAGGGCGAAGCCGCCCACGATGGCTTTGTCGTCGCGCACATTGCGGTCGCCGTGGAGTTCGACAAATCCTGTGCACATTTTTTCGATGTACTTGAGGGTATAGGGTCGGTCGGGGTGGCGGCTGAGTTGCACGCGGTTCCAGGGACTGAGTCCCGCTGTGAGCTGTTTTTTCTGTTCGGTGATTTTTTCTTCGAGAAAGCCGATGGCGGCGCTCATGTCGGTTTTGGTTTTTTCGGCCGAAATCCTGAGCTGATCGATCTGTTCGTATAGTTCGCGGACGGGCTTTTCAAAATCGAGAAACTGTCTGTTCTTGAGTTCCGGCATGGGGGAAGGTTGTTGGGCAAAAATAGGATTAGCCGGCTGAAAACGGGGAGGCCCCAGCGGTATAAAATTTTTGGTTGCAAAATCGAATCGCCTATCTTTGCCCACCTTCAAAAAAGGGAGTGCAAAAGTGATTTTTCAACAACATTTCCTGTTGCATTGCTGAAGATATTGGATCGGTAGTTCAGTCGGTTAGAATGCTGCCCTGTCACGGCAGAGGTCGCGGGTTCGAGTCCCGTCCGGTCCGCAACTCAAAACATCAACGCCTTGTAAATCAATCGGTTTTACAAGGCGTTTTTGTTTGGGGGTACACTTTTTTGATTTTGCCCCCTTGGGAGCGGTTGCCGGGACTTCGGGTTTCCGGTTTTAGTGCCGGGCAAAGGTCCGGGAGGGGTTCTTTTTGGGTAGTCCGGCTATTCGCTCGCAGAGATTAATTTTTCTATTACTTTTTATTTAGAGACAAAAAGCCATAAAAGGCCACCTCATACCGATTGGGTATCTGTAAAGCGCCAATTTCATTGGCACAAATTGCTATCACATCGGCATTATACAGGTATATTTCGGTCTGGGTGCTAAATCCCTTTCGTATAATTTCATTGGCCCAAACAGCCATCACATCGGGATTATAGGGAAAGAAATTTTGGACTAAAAGTAAATTCAATTTCGCATAATCCTGTGAATGCCGATTCAGACAAAAAGATCTGCCTTCGCTATTAAAGTACCAGCGGCTTCAACAACAGTACCGCAAAAATCAGAAAGACAATCCCCACGGCAATGTCGAGTCGGCGCAGGAACCGTTCGCTGATAAAACGCTTGAGCTGCGATGCGCCCAGCGAAATCAGCATCTCCATCCCGAAAATGCCTGCGAGGGCACCGGTATAAAAATAATAATGTTGTGCCGTGGTGTAATGCAGTACATTCTTCAATGTTGCCGCCAGACCCAGCCAGCTCAGGTAATTGGCCGGATTGAGCAGGTTGAGCATGAATCCGCGGGATGCAAGTAGCAGCGGATGCTTTCCCGAAGCCCCGGGGAAAAGCGGTTTTTTTCGGCTGCGCAGATTGCCGATGCCCATCACTGTCAGCAGAACGGCACCGCATACGCGAACAATCATTTCGGCCTTGCTTCCTCCGGGCAGGAGGGAGGCATTCAGATGGCTCACAACAATCATCAGGATGTCGGAAATAATAACGCCGATGGCCACAAAGGCCCCGCTTTTGAACCCGTTTTCGATACTGTTCTGCACCAGACAGAAGAAGACCGTACCCAGCATGATGCTGAGCAGGAGTCCGGTCATCAATCCATATAAGAGAGCGCCCATGTTCGGAAACTGATATCCCTCGCAAGTTAATGGAATACGGGAGCAGGCGGTGCAACAAGGGTGCACGTGCATGTTCAGGGGAATGCCGTTATCTTTACAACGGCTTTATGGTGACCTCATTACGCGAAACATTACTGCTGCTTGTTTCCACGCCGTTGTACATCATCTGCATCGGACTGGAAGTCTTTCTTTCCGCCGCCCAGCGCAACCATCGATACACGATCAAAGGGGCCTGGCAGAATTTTTACCTGATGGCAGTGAATCTGCTGATCGACCTGCTCATGCGTTCGGTTGCCCTGATTTGTCTGATGGCTGTTTTCAACCACCGTATCGGACAACTCCACAATCCAATTCTGTACTGGGGTTCACTCTTGCTGCTGCAGGATCTGGCCTTCTATACCATGCACTTTGTCGACCATCGGGTCAGGCTGTTCTGGGCCGTGCATATCACGCATCATTCATCGGAGGAATTCAATCTGGGTGTGGGTTTCCGTTCTTCGGTATTCGAACCGGTATACCGCTTCCTGTATTTTGTGCCGCTGGCCTGGTTGGGTTACGAGCCCCTCGACATTTTCTTCATTTTCTCGCTGACCCAACTCTACGGCATCTTCATCCATACCCAGTATGTGCAAAGCCTCGGTTTTCTGGAATGGTTCATGGCAACACCCTCGCACCACCGTGTACACCATGGAAAAAACGATTGCTATATCGACCGTAACCTGGGTATGTTTCTGATTGTGTGGGACCGGCTTTTCGGGACATTCACGCCCGAGGTTGAGCCGGTAATATACGGCGTGACCAAACCTCCGGAGTCAGACAGGCCCGATGAAGTTATCCTGCATGAATTCCGCAACATGATCCGCGATGTCCGCCTGGCGCCCGACTTCAGATCTAAATGGATGTATGTATTCGGTCCGCCGGGTTGGAAGCATAGCTCCTAAGCTGCCGGAATTCCCGGCTCCGCTAAAGGAGAAAGAAGCCGACTCTTTGAAATCAGAAAGAAGGGTAAACTCAAAACAGGCGGAAACCACTTAGTGAAGCAAGATTCCGTTGCAGCCAGAAATTCCCCGCAGGTGTATTTTCCATTACCGGAGATTCGCTGATCTTCAGCCTGGCTTTCATCCGGTAACCCAGCGAAGGCAGTGTGATGTTCAGTCCGGAATAGTTGAACGGATTTCCACTTGCCGGCTCCAATCCGTTTTCCTGACTGATGATCACACCCGAGCCGGGTGATACGGGAGTCTTTTCCAGTTCGAGTTGGCCGTAACTGTTGGTCGCCATCCTTAGGGCGCCGATTTCTTCATCGCTGACGACGGCAGGTTCCGACATCCAGTAAACCATGCTGATGATCAGCGGTCTTTTGACCAGCTTCGGAATCAGGGAAGCGCCGGTATAAACAAAAACGAAATTGCTGAACAGCGGGCGGTACTCGGGTCGGCCTTTTTTGTTGGTGACTTGTACAAGCGGACAGTATGTTTCAACTCCTTTTTTTGCCAGCCAGCGTTCGGCTTTGAGTTCCTGTTGCATCGCAGAGCGGGCGATATACCATTGGTAGGGATTCATCATGTTTTCTTTTGGGTACGAATGAGCCGAAACGGACAAGGCCGGATTATTCCGCCATCTGTTGTTCACGGTATTATCTGTGGGCAAATATGCTATCGCTGTGCCAGAATACAAGATGCTGAAAATCAGCTCACCAGAAGACTTGTGGAAGAATTTTTGTCCGGAATATGGAAAAAAGGAGCAATAATGGAAAGATTCCGGGGGAATCAATCAGTTGGAAATGCCTACCCGTTTGTGCAGGTATTCATTTTGCCGCAGTTCCCTGAGCATGAACAAGGCCAGATCTCCCGCCTTGATATGATAGTTGTTGGGTGCGGGAGGAACATCGGCCGCTGTATGAAAACTTCCCGAGGCTTCCTGATCATGGATATCGGGTGGGCAAACAAAGGTCCACTCCAGTTTGCTCTGGCGCATTGCTTCCCAGGCCTTTCGGTGTTCTTCCCCGACTGCGCGGTAGGCTTCGGGATAATCGGGAGAATCCAGCAGCAAGGTTCCATCAGGGGCATCAAGTACACCAAGGCCGCCGATACCGATGATGCGTTTCACCCCGTTCTTTTCCATCTGTGCGATGATGTTTTTCATGCCCAGGCTGCGGGTCTTGTCGTTGCCGTCGATATCGCCCCCAAGAGCCGACAACACGGCATCGCAACCTTTGACAGCGCCGGATACCTGGCCGGCATCGAACAGGGCTCCCTGAATGCGTTCAAGCCGATCGTCGTCGGGCAAATCGGCGGTAAACACATTTCTGCCAAAGGCCCTAACGGAATCTCCGTTATATAATGCCTGACGCACGAGGTGGCTTCCTACCATGCCCGTTGCGCCGAAGATGACGATTTTCATAAGTTTGATTTTTGGGTATTCCCGGTATGCAATTCTTTACAAAGGCCTCAGTTCTTTCTGCCAAGGTTTGGCAAAAATAGGCCCCCGATTCTAAACCCCGGACCTGTTAAAAAACATACCCGTACTCGTCGATTTTTTCACCGATTCAATGACAAACCGATAACTTAGCCCAAAAATACCACCAATGAAAAAATACCTTATTCCCTTGTTGCTCATCGTTGTTCAGGTTTTGAACGCACAAGACATAGATGAAGTGAAGAAATATGCCTACCTCGGTCAGCATGCCAAGGCCAAAGATGCGGTCGACAAATATCTGGCTGTTGAAAAAAACGCTAAGAAGCCGGAAGGCTGGTTTTATAAAGGATACACCTACAACATGGTATCGAAGGACAGCAGCCTGAGTCTTGAACAAAGCGCAGCGCTCAAACTGGAAGCCTTCAACGCCCTGAAAAAATACCGGGAGATGGACCCCAAGGCAGAACTGCTTACCGAGCAGAACAATTCGCCCTTTTACGACATGTATGCCGGTTATGCGCAGGACCTGGGCATCAAGGCATACAACAACAAGGATTTTGCCGCAGCCGGAAAATATTTCGAAGATGCCCTTGCCGTGCACAGTTATGTTTCCACCAACAACCTCGCCGGCGCCGGAGGGTACCGCTTCCCGGCTGTAGATACCACACTGACCCTCTATGCGGGGGTTGCGTATAACCAGGCGAAAATGCAGGACAAGGGTATGCCGTTCTACCAGAAACTTGTTGATGCCGGAATCGGTGGCGAACAGTATCTGGATGTTTATCAGCAACTGGGCGACTATTACCGCAACAAGAAAGACAATGCCGCTTTCGCATCCACCATCGAAAAGGCCCGCAGGCTTTATCCCCAGAACGACGATTACTGGGTAGCCCTCGAAATTGAAAACGCAGTCGATGGTGTTGAAAAACCTGCCGTATTTGAGCGTTACGAATCCCTGCTGAAAAAGTATCCCGAAAATTTCGCCATCAATTACAACTATGCGGTGGAGCTTTACCAGTATGTATATTCCGATGAGCGCAAGACGGCAGACAATGAAGCCTACAAGACAAAGATCACCGGTCTGCTCGACCGGGCGCTGAAAACCAAACCTGAAAGCCTGGAAGCCAACTTCCTGATGGCCAACTTTACGTACAACAATTCCATCGACATTTCAGAGGCCGCCATGAAGATCAAGGGGCCCAAACCGGAAGACCTGAAGCGCAAGAAGGAAATGAACGAGCGTTCAATGAAGATGATGGACGGCGCCATTCCTTATGCTGAAAAAGTGGTGAATATCTTCGGCGGTATCGCCAAGCCGAAAAGCTCGGAGAAGATCAACTACCGCCAGTCGGTGGTAATCCTCCGGAATATTTATGAATCCAAAAAAGATGCGGCCAATGCCGACAAATACGACAAACTCCTGAAGACCATTCAATAATCTCCAGATGCAATTACAAAAGCAGCATCCTTAATCGGTGCTGCTTTTGAATTTGTAGTGAACCATGAATACAGATACGCCCATACAACTTGTTGAATGCCCCCGGGATGCCATGCAGGGGTGGCCGCAGCTGATTCCCACTACAACAAAAGTGGAATACCTGAACGCCCTGCTGCGTGTGGGTTTCCATACCCTTGACTTCGGAAGTTTTGTTTCGCCCAAGGCCATCCCCCAGATGGCCGATACGCGAGAGGTGCTCGCGCAACTGGATACAACGGGAAGCAATACACGGCTGCTGGCCATTGTGGCCAATCTCCGCGGTGCCGAAGAAGCTGCTTCCCATGAGACCATACAGTATCTGGGATTCCCGTTTTCGGTTTCGCCCACTTTCCAGTTGCGAAACACCAACAGCTCACCTGAAACTTCTTTATCCACGATAGCCGCCATACAGGAATGCTGTGTTAAAAACGGCAAGCAAGCTGTCATCTATATTTCCATGGGCTTCGGCAATCCCTATGGCGATGACTACAATACCGGTATTGTGCTGCACTGGATCGACCGGATCACAGCTTTAGGTATCAAGATAATTTCCCTTGCCGATACGGTGGGACTGGCTACACCGGCTCAGGTTTCAGACCTGCTGAAGATTGTTGTGCCCCGTTATCCCGAAATACAAACCGGCGTTCATCTGCATTCCGCTCCGCATAACCTCAGGGAGAAAGTCCTGGCCGCTCTGGATGCCGGTTGTCGCCGTTTCGACGGAGCCATCGGCGGTATCGGCGGTTGCCCGATGGCGGGCGATGATCTGGTGGGGAATATGGACACGCTCCGGCTGATTGACCTTTTCGAACAGCGGGGCTTATTGCCGCCACTCAACCGCGAAGCATTGGAGCATTGCCGCCAACTCGCTTCCGCTATTTTTGTTTAGTCGGCGTTTACTCTTTAATACCGCGCAGCGATGCAGTTTCATCTTGAACATCAGCCCGAACCGCCCGCCGTCCGTATTGCGCACTCCGATCCCTTGTTGCTGATCGGCTCTTGTTTTACCGAGAATATCGGCGCTTTGCTGCGGCAGCAGAAATTCTCGATTCTTGAAAATCCGCACGGTATCCTGTTTAATCCCGCCAGTATTGTACGGGCTATCGACGATTATTGTTCATGCAGGATCTATGCGCCTGATGACCTGTTCTCCTTCAATGAAGGATGGCATAGCTGGAACCACCACAGCCGTTTCTCGGCGCCGGCCAAAGAAGATGCGCTGCGGAAAATCAACACGTCCATAGAAACCGCCAATGCATTTCTTCAGAAAGCCCGGTGGGTGATGATTACCCTGGGCTCGGCTTTCGTGTACAGCATTCCGGAGGGAGAGGAGGGGCAACAACAATCCGGGCGCATCGTAGCCAATTGCCATAAGGTGCCTGCCGACCGGTTCTTGCGGAGGCTGCTTTCTGCAAATGAATTGGATGAACTGCTTGATAATTTGCACAGCATGCTTCTACGTTTCAATCCCGGAGCCCGCATCATCTATACCATCAGCCCGGTACGGCATCTGCGCGACGGATTTGTGGAGAACAACCGAAGCAAGGCGGCTTTGATTACGGCTGTTCATCGTCAGACGGAAAGACATCCGGAAGTCGGTTACTTTCCGGCTTACGAACTGGTGATTGACGATCTGCGCGATTATCGATTTTATGCGGAAGATCTTGTGCATCCCAATTATGCGGCCACCCGATATGTCTGGGAAAAATTCATGTCCACTTGCCTGGATGCTCCCGCGCAGGAATTGATCAAACAGTTGTACCCAATACGGGCGGCTTTTACCCATAGGCCGTTCAATACGCATTCGGTGGCCCATCGAAAATTCCTGGCCGATCATCTGGCAAAACTTCGCTTGCTCAGGCAGCAACACCCTCATCTTGATCTTGCTGAAGAGGAGCGGTATTTCATCAACTGCTGACCCTGCATGGATTGGAGCCTGATAAATGAGAAAAAAGTTCCGGGAGCTTTGTCGACAACCTCAAAATCAATTCTTCTTAGCGTTTTTCTAACGTTCCGGGTTGCCGGATAACGCGAAAAAAACAGTATTTTGCCAATGTTTGTGCCTATTTGCCGGGTATTGTTACATAGCCCGATAAGTCGAGGTACAGGCTTAACCGGCTGCAACCATGAGGGTGACCATCATTACCGTGACCTACAACTCGGGCAAGTACCTGCGCGATTGTATTGAATCGGTGGTACAACAGGATTATCCGAACATCGAGCACATTCTGGTCGACGGCGGATCCACCGACAACACCCTCGAGATCGTGAAAGCCTATGAAGGCAACATCAGCCGCTGGATTTCGGAGAAGGACCGCGGGATGTACGATGCCATCAACAAGGGGATGAATATGGCTACCGGAGATGTCATCGGCATTCTCAACAGCGATGATATGCTGGCTTCACCGGGCATCATCGGGCAGATTGTGAAAGGGTTCGCCGAAAACAAGACGGACTCGGTTTATGGCGATCTGGTTTATGTGGACAAGGTCAATACCCGAAAGGTCGTACGTTACTGGAAGGGTTTTCCCTACCGGCGCTACCGCTTCGCTTACGGATGGATGCCCGCGCATCCTACCTTCTATTTCCGCCGGGAATTGCTCTCGGATCTTGGCGGATACGAGTCACACTATTTCACCGCGGCCGATTACGAATTCATGGCCCGCTACCTGTACCGCCACCGGGTCAGTTCGGTCTATCTTCCCTTGCTGGTGGTGAAGATGCGTATGGGCGGTCAAAGCAATGTCACCCTGTTAAGCAGGCTCAGGGCCAACCGGCGCGATTATCTGGCGATGAAGAAAAACAGGATCCCTTTTCCGCACATCGCATCCATACTCAAGCCGCTGATCAAAGTCAAACAATATTATTACACCCTGTTCAGGAAAATGGTCGATTAAGCTACCCTCGAAAATCCCAATGCATCATGTTTGGCTTCTTCAAAAGAAAAAACCTGGAACCCGAATCCATCGTCGGACAGCTGCCTTTTCAGACCGACATCCATTCCCATATCCTTCCGGGCATCGATGACGGTTCACCCGATATCGAGACCTCGCTGCGGCTGATCAAAGGCCTTACGAATCTGGGTATCCGTAAAACCATTGCCACGCCCCATGTGATTTCCGACATGTTCCGCAATACGCCCGAAACCATCAACGGGGCCCTGGAAAAACTCCGGCCCGCATTGAAGGAGGCCGGAATAGAAATTGACATCAGTGCTGCAGCGGAATACATGCTCGACGATTTTTTTGTGAAGATGCTGCGCAGCGGCACCAAGCTGCTTACCCTGCGCGACCGTATCGTGCTCACCGAACAGTCATACGCAACTGCCGCTTCCAACCTCAATGAAATTTCGTTTGAACTGGTCACCGCCGGCTACAAACCCATCATGGCGCATCCCGAACGTTATCATTTCTACCACAGTGATATGGGCGAATACAGCCACCTGAAGGATATGGGGTTCAGTCTGCAGGTCAATTTGCTTTCCATTGTGGGGTACTACGGAAAACCCGTTGCCAAGGCGGCGCGGTTCCTGCTTGATGAAGGGCTGGTGGATTATGTGGGCAGCGACCTGCACCACGACCGGCATCTGGCAGCCCTCAGTGCTCCTGAAAGTTTGCGCATTCTCGATAAATATCTGGGCGGCAAACAGTTCAACAGCCTGATATGAAAAACACCTTGATACGGATTGCCATTGTATACCCGGAAAATCCCTCAACGCCCTATTGAGCAACTCAAACCGATTTTTTGAAGCACCTCTACAGCCTTCTGCCTTTTTTCCGCAAGTACCGTTTCCGACTGCTGTTGGGTTTGCTCTTTGTTGTAGCCACCAATTATTTCCGGATGATTTCGCCGAAAATCACCGGCCTGGTGATTGATGTGGTGGTAAACCGTTCTGTTGGTAAGGCTTCAAATCCGGAGCAACCCGGCTGGATCAGCCAGACCCTTTACAACTGGTATGCCGGAAGCAGCTCCGGCCAGATTGTTTTCCGCACCGGCATGCTCTTGCTGGCGTTGGCTCTGGTAAGCGGATTCTTCATGTTTATGATGCGGCAAACCATAATTGTGATGAGCCGCCTGATCGAATACGACCAGAAGAACCAGGTCTTCGCCCATTATCAGCGGCTCGATGCCGCCTTTTTCAAGGTCAACCGTACGGGCGACCTGATGAACCGTATTTCGGAAGACATCAGCCGGGTGCGCATGTTCACCGGCCCGGCACTCATGTATTTCATCAACCTTGCCGCCGTGCTTGTGTTCAGCATCTATTTCATGTACACCACAAATCCCAAACTGACGGTTGCCGCCCTTTCGCCATTGCCCTTGCTGGCCATCGCCATCTACCGGGTCAATACCATCGTCAACCGAAAGACAGAGCGCATTCAGGCCCTGCTCAGCGACCTCACCACCAACGCGCAGGAATCCTACAGCGGTATCCGGGTCATCAAATCCTTCGTGCAGGAATCGGCCATGATGCGTTTTTTCGGTGAAAACAGTGAGCGCTACCGCAAAGAGGCCATCAGCCTGGCCCGCACCGAAGCGTTTTATTTTCCCAGCATGGCCTTGCTCATCGGCATCAGCACCATCATCACCATAACGGTTGGCGCGCTGGATGTGGTCAACGGAGTGCCCGGGGCCTCGGTGGGTACCATCGCCGAATTCGTGCTTTACATCCAGCTGCTCACTTTTCCGGTAAGCGCCATCGGCTGGACGGCAAGCATGACCCAACGGGCAGCCACCTCACAGCAACGCATAAACGAATTTCTGCACACCCAACCGGCCATTGTGCAGTCGGAAGATGCGGTGAAACCTGAACTCAGCGGCGACCTCGGCTTCAATGCGGTCAGTTTCACCTATCCCCATACCGGCATCCGGGCCGTGCATGATTTTACCCTGCATGTGCCCGCAGGCTCAAAACTCGCGCTGGTGGGCCGTACAGGTTCCGGAAAGACGGCCCTGGCGCAGTTGCTGCTCCGTGCCTACGACCCAAATTCAGGAAGCATCACGGTTGGAGGTGTGCCAATTCAAAAGATGGATATCAACCATCTCCGCCTCAATATCTCTTCGGTGCCGCAGGACATGTTCCTGTTCAGCGATACGGTGTACAACAATGTGGCTTTCGGTAATGATGCCGCAACGCCTGCACTGGTGGAAGAGGCCTGCCGCCTGGCCTGTGTTCATGAAGAGATCATGCGGCTCCCGGAAGGATATGCCACAGTCATCGGCGAGCGGGGCGTCACCCTCAGCGGTGGGCAGAAGCAGCGCCTGTCCATAGCCCGGGCGATTCTTCGCAATACACCCATCGTTCTGCTCGACGATTGCCTTAGCGCCGTCGATGCCCGAACCGAGCAGGAAATCCTTGCCAATCTGGGGACGTTCCTCCAAAACAAAACCGCCATCATCATCACCCACCGCATCTTTACCCTGTTGAAATTCGATAAGATTGTCGTGATGGAAAACGGCAGTATAGTTGAACAGGGCACACATGAAGAACTCCTGCGCAACGGAGGGCTTTATCATGCCATGTACCGCCGTCAGCAGGAACAGAGTCGGGAACCGGCATGATTTCTTGCCTGCAAATCAGCTGTACAAACTTTCGCTATCAACAGGTTATTCACATTATTGCTTACCTGCGTTTAGGGCCTTGTTCCGGCCTGCCTTTTCTCAAAAACAACTTTATCTTTGTTCATACCTCTACTTAAAAAACCATAAATCATTTTCAACAGTGGCGTACGAAAACCAGGAAAAAAAGGACAGTGTCTACAGCAAGCGGATCAAGGCCGGAAAAAGAAGGACCTACTTTTTCGATGTCCGCGAAACAAGGGGCAGCGATTATTATCTGACCATCACCGAAAGCCGCAAGCGCTTCGATTCGGACGGATACGACCGCCACAAGATTTTCCTTTACAAGGAGGATTTCAATAAGTTCGCCAAGGGATTGAACGAGGCTATCGATTTTGTGAAGACCGACCTCATGCCCGATTTCGATTTCGATTCCTTCAACCATGATACGCCTTATGAGGGCGAAGAACAGGGACAGATGGCTGAACGACCCGCTCCGGTTGTTGCTTCCGTAAATCAGGAGTTGCCTTCCGGCAACTATACCGAATCGCCCGGTAGCAGCCCGGAAGCACACGACGACAATGTCGACAAATGGTGATACTGACCTTCCATTCCATATAGCTTTTCTCCGGAAAGGCTTTTTTTTTGGGTTCTTGTCAGCAATGTTTTTTCTTTTTTGATGCAAGGCTTGCGCGTAAATTTGTGCAGTTCAGTTACCTGACATGTCCCAAAAAATAACACATGGCACAATCCATCATCGAGCTGCGCAACGTCAACATCTTCCAGGGGAAAAACCTGGTGCTCAAGGATGTGAACATTTCCATCGACAAGGGT
Organism: uncultured Ferruginibacter sp.; assembly: GCA_964655055.1. Taxonomy (GTDB): domain Bacteria; phylum Bacteroidota; class Bacteroidia; order Chitinophagales; family Chitinophagaceae; genus Ferruginibacter. The sequence goes on along the minus strand of CAZZLI010000018.1, from coordinate 7,186 downwards.
GAGTTCGCCTATCTGGTCGGGAAAACGGGTACCGGAAAAAGCAGTCTGCTGAAAACACTTTACGGCGACCTTCAACTCAACGACGGTGAGGGATGGGTGGTCGGCTTCAACCTGCGCGAACTTGACTGGAAGAAAGTGCCTTTTCTGCGCCGCAGCATCGGTGTGGTGTTCCAGGATTTCCAATTGCTTACCGACCGCAACGTGAACGATAACCTCAAATTCGTACTCAAGGCAACGGGTTGGAAAGATGAAAAGTTGATGGACGACAAGATCGCCGATGTGCTCGATAAGGTGGGTCTCAAAACCAAGGGATTCAAAATGCCTTTCGAACTCAGTGGCGGCGAGCAGCAGCGGGTGGATATCGCCAGGGCCCTGCTCAATTCACCGCGCCTGATTTTGGCCGATGAACCTACGGGTAATCTCGATCCCGAAACCAGCGACGAGATCATGCAGCTGCTCTTCCATATCTGCCGCGATTATGGCACTACCATCGTGATGGCCACGCATGATTATCTTGTTGTCAGGAAATATCCGGCACGTACCATAAAGACCGAGCAGGGCCGCGTCTGGGACAATGCCAGCATCAGCATGTAGTTCTCAGGATCCGAGCATCTTCAGGATGCGACTGGCGTTGGATTGATGATTGAAGAAGGGCCCAAGTCCTTTTTCCCGTTTTTCCAGATCTTCTTTCGTGAACGGAATATCATAGAGGTAGCCGATTGCTTTGATATATTCATCGGCATCTTCCGCGATAAAGCAGAGTCCTTCAGGACCTGCACCTTCAGCCCCTTTTTTATTGGTAAGGCAATGCCGGCCGTTGTACAGGGCGTTCAGCAGTTTCAGTTTCACTCCGGTATTGTTGAACGAGGGGAGGATATTGATCTGAGCCTTGGCAATCATGTCCTGCATGGTTCGTTCATCGGGATCGGCAACAAGGCAGGTGTGCTGATGCCGGTGGGCCAATTCATTCAGGCGGCTTCCAGGTTTTTTTCCGGCAATCACGAAGGGAATGCTGAGTTTGCTGAACACCTGCTCCAAAAGCCAGCAGGCCGCTTCCTCATTTTCGCTGATCTGCAGGTTGCCGTGATATAGGCAGTAGGTTCCTTTGCCGGGCTGCCCCGTCGGACGGGTGTAGGGAAGAAAAACAGGGATATGTTCGATGGCAATAGGCTTAAAATGTTTCCGGTAGGTAGCTACGTCCTGCTCGCTGACCGCCGCAATGGGAGCAAGGCGGGCCAGTTTGCGTTCATAGCGTTCCAGCATCAGGCTTTCGAGCCGGTAATAGATTTTGCGAAACGGGGACTGTTCGTGCCTGTAAAGATGCCGGTAATACACGAATTCAGCATTGTGCAACCGGAGCAGGACTGCCCTGTTTTTCAAAAGACCGGCATCCAAGGGAAAACTGCAGTGGACACCTTCGAAAAGTACGGGATGATTGTCGGCTGCAAGACGGCGGTTCAGATCTTCACTGATGCGCGAGCTGACGATATAGGGCAGGCGGAAGAAATGCCGTCCTGATTTTTTCCGGGGATAATAGTTCACGGAAAGGCAATAGGCGTTCAACGCTTCTTGAGGAGGTCTTTTTTTTACAAAGCAGTGCAGATGGATACCGACCCCCTCCGCATGTAGCGCCCGGATCTTGTAAAAAAGATCGATAACGCCACCGAAATCAGCAGGGTAGGGCACATCGTGGGTGATGATATGGATGATGTTCTGATTCATGTGATCCCTGAGCCCGGTTCAGGATTTAAGCCGGCAGCCATGCTTTTGTAGAAGGCGATCAGTTTTTGTTCTTCCTGCTGCCAGTTCAGGTTTTTGCGCACCCGTCTTGCATTGTTTCGCAATTCCCTGTACAACAACTCTTTTGAAAGCAAATTGTTCAGCGCCGCGGCAAGGCTTGCGGCGTCGGTGTTTTGAGCGAGCAATGCGAAGGGTTGGGCGGCATTTAGTTCATGGTACACCGGAAAGTCAACACAAAGCTGCGGTATGCCGGCATGCAGGTAATCGAAAAAGCGGTTGGCCAGCGAATAATAGTTACTAAGCCCCCTGTCGCTGAACAAGGTGATGCCCAGATAGGCTTTACGGGTGATGGCCTGAAGTTCATCGGGGGCAACCATCCCTTTGAAGATTACTTTGTCCTCAAGCCCGTTGTCTCTTACCAGTATTTTGGCCTGCGCAAAGAAATTGCCGGTACCGCAGATGATCAATCGGCAATCCACCGATTTCATGGCCGGAATCAGGGTTTCAAAACAGCGGCCCTCGTTGACCGCACCCTGATAGAGCAGGTATCTTTCTGAGCCGGAAGGGATGGACGCATCATCGGGTAATTCGGTAAGTACGGCGATATTGCGGATCACGTCATACCGAACCCCGTACATCCGGTTGAATTCATCGGCAATAGGCCTGTTGACCGTATAGCCTTTCGGGAAACGCGGAACTGCAAATCGTTCAATCGCTTTCCAGAACCGGTGGATCCGGGGGCGGGTGGCGATTTCCTCCATTTCACAAAACAGTTCATGCGCATCGTACACGCGGGGAATGTTTCGTAACAGGGATACCCCGTAAACAGGCAGAATGGTATCGAGATCGATGGCACAGATGCAGTCTGTTCGGGTGAACAGCAGGCTGAAAAAGAGCCGCAGGTTGTATTCGGCGTAAAAGCCGATGCCCCGGGTAAACAGGCAACTGAGCCTGCGCTGGCGGAAGGGTTGCCGGGTCAGGGGAAGCGAATGGCGCAGTTTACGGCCGATCAGCTGCACCTCGAAGCCGGCTTCGGCCAGGGAGGTACAGATCCGGATCATCCGCTGGTCGTAGCTGAGGTCGTTGGTTACGGTAAGGCAGATGCGCTTCATGAAGGAGTGGGAAGAACTTTCCCGGGTCTATTTAGCCCGGTTCGGGGTCGGTTATCCGCTTTCGCCCCCGGAACAAGCCCCGCCGGGTTGCCTGAGGGGAACATAAATACCGTTTTATGGGTAAATTACCCTAATTTTGCGTGCAATTTAAAAAAGACAAAATAAAAGACGTTTAAAAACAAAGAGATGCATTATTTAACAACTGAGCGGACTGCGAAAATCTTCACTGAATTTGGTGGAAAAGCAACCAACACAGGCTCCATCGAAGGACAGATTGCCCTGCTGACCGAAAAAATCAACCACATTTCCCTGCACCTGAAATCCAATAAGAAGGATTTCTCTTCCCAGCGCGGACTGATGATGATGGTAGGACAACGCAAGCGTCTGCTCACGTACCTGAGCAAGCATAACCTTGCCGGTTACCGCGCACTGATTGAAAAGCTCGGACTGCGCAAATAATCCCTTCCGAAATGTCGAACAGCAACTGATTCCCAATCGATCCAACGCACGGTTGGGAATTCTTGTTCTGTCTACCTTCCCGCACAAGGAGTTGCCCTGCTTTTATTTTTATTAGACTTTAATTTAGCAAAGAATTGATAAACAAATACTTATGACATTCAACATCAACAATGTGAGTTTCGATATGGGGGGCGGTCGTACCGTTACCATCGAAACGGGCAAGCTGGCCCGTCAGGCCGATGGATCGGTTACCGTTCGTCAGGGCGACTGTATTCTTCTCGCCACCGTGGTAGCCAATAAGGAGCCCAAGGCCGGGCAAAGCTTTTTTCCCCTTTCTGTGGACTATCAGGAAAAATTCGCCTCCGCTGGCCGTGTTCCCGGTTCTTTTTTCAAACGTGAAGCCCGGTTGAACGATTATGAAATTCTGACCAGCCGTCTTGTTGACCGGGCCCTGCGTCCGCTATTCCCCGAAGATTATTTCTGCGATGTGCAGGTACTGATTTCCCTGGTTTCCAGCGATGCTGAAGTGATGCCCGATGCACTGGCCTGTCTGGCCGCATCAGCAGCCCTGGCTGTTTCCGACATTCCCATCCAGGAAGTGATTTCTGAAGTGCGCATTGGCCGTCGCAACGGACAGTTCATTGTAAATCCTAGCCGCACCGAACTCGCGGAATGCGATCTCGAGTTCATTATCGCCGCCACTGAAAAGAACATCATGATGGTTGAAGGTGAGGCCAGCGAATGTCAGGAAGAAGATCTGGTAAAAGCCCTGGAGATTGCGCACGATGCTATCCGGGTGCAGATCAAAGCACAGAAGGAACTGCGCGACAAGGTCGGGGTTACCGCTAAACGCGAGTATACCAAGCCTTACCGCAACGAAGCCCTCAACGAAAAAATCATCGCCTTCGCGAAAGACAAGATGCATGCCATCGCCTCTTCCGCATCGGCGAAGCACCAGCGCAGCGATGCCTTTGCCGCGCTTCACGACGAGGTGGTGGCCCATCTCGGCGAGGAACTGCCCGATGAAGACAAGGCCCTGATCGGCTTCTATGTCGGGGAACTGCAGTACCATGTGGTGCGCGATATGATCCTCAACGACCGCAAGCGGCTCGATGGAAGGGGCACCGCCGACATCCGCTCGCTGGATATGGAAGTGAGCAACCTGCCCACCCCGCACGGTTCGGCCCTGTTCACCCGCGGCGAAACCCAGTCGCTGACTACCGTAACCTTCGGAACGCCGCTCGACGAGCTGCTGGTGGAAAGCGCCTTCAAATCGGATTATACCAAGTTCATCCTGCACTATAATTTCCCGCCCTTCTCCACCGGCGAGGTGAAAATGATGCGAGGCGTAGGCCGTCGCGAAGTCGGTCACGGTAACCTGGCCATGCGCTCCCTCAAAAAAATGATGCCGGGCAGCGATTACGCCTATACCGTGCGCGTTGTGAGCGATATTCTCGAAAGCAACGGATCCTCTTCCATGGCAACGGTTTGCGCGGGATCACTCGCCCTGATGGATGCCGGTGTGCCCGTCAAGAAGCATGTGAGCGGCGTAGCCATGGGACTGATCAAGAAAGGCGAGCAGTTCGCCATCCTTACCGATATCCTGGGCGATGAAGACCATCTGGGTGATATGGACTTTAAAGTAACCGGCACCCGCGACGGCATCTGCGGTGTGCAGATGGATATCAAGGTCGACGGCCTCAGCATGGACATCATGCGTCAGGCGCTCGAGCAGGCCCGCAAAGGCCGGATGCATATCCTCGACCACATGTACCAGTGCATGCCTGAGCATCGCCCCGATGTGAAGCCCCATGCACCACGCATGGTCAAGTTCAATATCGACAAGGAATATATCGGCGCCGTTATCGGACCAGGCGGAAAAGTGATTCAGGAAATCCAGCGCGAAACAGGTACCACCATCAATATCGAGGAAGTGAACAATGTGGGTGAAATCAGCATCTTCTCGGCCAATAAGGACGGTCTTGAACGCGCCTACAGCTGGGTCAAAGGCCTGGTAGCTGTTCCTGTAGTAGGCGATACCTACGAAGGCACCGTAAAAAGCATCAAGGAATTCGGCGCCTTTGTGGAGTTCCTGCCCAAGAAGGAAGGCCTGCTGCACATCAGCGAAATCAGCTGGAAGCGGCTTGAAAACATGGAAGGTATTTTCCGTGAGGGCGACAAGGTAAAAGTGAAATTGCTTGATGTTGACCAGCGTACCGGAAAATTCAAGCTCAGCCGCAAGGTGCTTTTGCCCAAACCCGAGCAGCAGCCAAAACCCTAGTGATTTAATGTTGAATTAAACAATATCAAAACCCCCAAATCGGGGGTTTTTCATTTGTGCAATCACTGTCTTGCGAATGAGTCGACTCCTGTCATATTGAACGTTGAACATTGACTACCGGATTCGTGCGCCAGTGGATTTATCCCTCAACTTCCCCCTCCAGATCATAGTCAAATGCCCCCGTGATGCGAACCTGCACGAATTCTCCGGGGTTGAGTATTGTTTTGCTGTTCACGATTACTTCATTGTCCACCTCAACGCTGTCGAATTCCGTTCTGCCGATATATCGCCCCGCTTCTTTGCGATCGATCAATACCTTCAAAACAGTGCCAATCCTGTCGCGGTTCTTCTCCAGGCTGATCTCCTGCTGCAGTTCCATGATTTCACGGGCCCGTTCTTCTTTTTCTTCCGCGGGTACATCATCAACCAGATCATGCGCCGAAGTGCCTTCCTCATGGCTGTAGGTGAAAATGCCCACCCGGTCGAAGCGCATACGGGTCAGGAAATCCTTCAATTCCTCCACATCCTCCCGGGTTTCGCCGGGAAATCCTGCAATCAGCGTAGTACGAATGCAGATGCCGGGCACTTTTTCACGGATGCTGCTGATCAGGGCCTCCATCTCTTCACGGGTGATCTGCCGTTTCATGCGCTGCAGCATCCGGTTGCTGGCATGTTGCAGGGGCATATCGAGATAGTTGCAGATGTTATCGCGCTCACGGATCACATCCAGAATTTCAAGGGGAAATTTAGAGGGATAGGCATAATGCAAACGGATCCAATCCAGTCCTTCGATATCCGCAAGGCTATGCAAAAGTTTCGGTAACGCCCTTTCCTTGTACAGGTCGAGTCCATAATAGGTGAGCTCCTGAGCAATCAGCATGATTTCACGAACACCGCTGCGGACGAGTTTTCGGGCTTCTTCAACCAGCGATTCGATAGGCCGGCTCACATGCTTTCCGCGCATCAGCGGTATGGCACAGAAGGAGCAGGTGCGGTTGCAGCCCTCGCTGATTTTGAGATACGCGTAATGAGCAGGGGTACTCAGCTGTCTTTCGCCTACCAGTTCAGCCTTGTAATCGGCGTTCAGTTTGCCCAGCAGCGCCGGTACTTCCATAGTGCCGAAATAGGCGTCCACTTCGGGAATCTCGCGTTCGAGGTCCGATTTATACCGTTCGCTGAGGCATCCAGTTACGAATACTTTTTCAAGATGGCCGCGGCGCTTGCGTTCCACCTGGGCCAGAATGGTGTTGATGCTTTCCTCCTTCGCCTTTTCAATGAAGCCGCAGGTATTGATGATAACGATATTGTGGTCGTCCTTTGCATTTTCATGGACGGTTTCGATTTGGTTTGCCGCAAGCTGTCCGCCGATCACCTCACTGTCCACCATGTTCTTGCTGCAACCGAGGGTGATGATATTCACCTTCGGCCGGTGTAGATTTTTTGTTTTCATCGCGGTTGTAAAGGTAACTGTTTTGCAAAGCTAGGCGCCTGACAACCATTGTGTAATACCGATTGCCAAGATTTTAAAAAATAGAAAATCGATTCTAACGTACAAAAGTTGTGTCTCGGCGGGGTGTTCGCCCCAAAGCTCTTC
>CAZZLI010000017.1:0-31740 GCA_964655055.1 uncultured Ferruginibacter sp. | reverse complement strand
TCGGATTTTTCCATTCCCATCATGATCTCAGATTTCAGGACGAAATTCATGGTAACCTGTTCAATCAGGTGGAAAAAGCCATGGAAATACTATATGCCAAATATATTCGGTCAGATATATTTTATGACGGAATCAATCGTGTGGAAAAATATGAATACCCGGTTGATGCAATCAGGGAAATACTGCTCAATGCGGTTACTCATAAGGATTACTCAGGAGGTTCTCCGATTCAGATAAGTGTTTACTCAGATCAAATATTATTTTGGAATGAGGGAATTCTCCCTGAAGATTGGTCAACGTCAAATCTGATGGAAAAACACCCTTCACGCCCCTATAATCCTGATTTGGCCAATGTTTTTTTTCGCAGCGGATATATTGAGTCATGGGGAAGAGGTACCCTTCAAGTGATCAGGGAATGCGCAGCTCATGGAATGCCGGCTCCGGAATTCATTCAAGAAGCGGGCGGCATTACTGTAAAATTGTTCAAAAAAAGAAGCGAGGAAAAAATACTCAAAAACCCTGAACTCAATTCAAGGCAAAAAAAGGGACTTATATTCTTGTTTAGCTATTCAAGTATAAAAAACAGCGAGTATCAAAAACTGAACAACGTGTCAAAAGCAACTGCAACCAGAGATTTGACCGAGCTGGTAGTGAAATACAAGTTATTGGAGCGGGTTGGAAGGTCAGGTATCGGAACTGTTTATGTACTTTCAAAAGAATAATAAATGGGCTCAATCGGATCAGATTGGGATCAATAAGGCCTCAGACGGCTCAACTGATATTTCAAAATCAGAAAGAATTCGCAAAAAAAACATACAAACCGCTACGCAGTCGTCAGCGCTGCAAGCCCCGCATCAATCAGATTTTCCACCGCCTTGCCGGAGTCTTTGGAGAATTCTTTACGAACCCGGTTGGCAATGATCACATTGATGCTCATGCAGGCATGGCCCAGCAGTTTGCCCAGACCGAAGATGGCCGAGGTTTCCATTTCGAAATTGCTGATGCGGTGTGCACCATGACGGAATTCCGTGAGCCGGTCGATTAGTCCGGGATTACTGACCGGCAATCGCAACACCCTTCCCTGCGGGCCATAAAAACCCGGACAAGTCACCGTGATGCCCTTGTGGAAATTGCTGCCGAAAAGTGACAGCATTTCTTGATCTCCGGGGAACAGATAGGGCAGGGCGGTTGCTTCACGCAGGCCCACCTGTTCGGTGAATGCCCGGATGATTTCTTTTTCAGTGGCGCCGGTTTCACAGGCATAAAAATGCAGCAGGTTGTCGACGCCCAGCCCATGTGTGCTGGCCACAAAACCGTCTACGGGAATATCAGCCTGCAGCGATCCCGAAGTGCCAAAGCGGCAAAGCCTGAGCGATCTCTTCTTTTCGTTGATGGTGCGGGTATTGAAATCGATGTTGACCAGCGCATCCAGCTCATTCAGTGTGATGTCTATATTGTCTGTGCCGATGCCGGTGCTCAACACCGATAGTCGGTTGTTTCCCACATATCCAGTATGCGTGATGAATTCACGGTGACGGGTGCGGAACTCGATGCGGTCGAAGCGCTTGCTTACTTTTTCCACACGGTCGGGATCGCCTACGAGAATGACGGTATCGGCAATCTCTTCGGGTCTCAGGTTGAGATGGTAAATGGCACCCCGTTCGTTGATGATGAGTTCGGAATCGGCAATGGGAGTCATGCGGTTGGTTGTTGTTGGGAGGGTTAAAGATACTGAGCCGTGTTCATATGCCAGGGTCGTCTATTTCAGCAGTTGCAGGTCGGGCTGGGCATATTTGTATACCTTGAAATAAATGGTGGTTTTGGTCTGGTGTACACCCTTGATTTTCGACAGTTCGTTCACGAAGGCCACCAGATGGTCGTTATCCCGGCACATCACATCCACCTCCAGATCGTAATCGCCGCTGGTCATGGCCAGAAAGCTTACTTCCGGCATGCCGCTGATCTGCTGCGCCACTTTTTCCTTCAAGGTAGCCGGGCGTACAAAAACGGCAATGTGGGCATAAGAACGGAAGCCCACCTTGTCAGGATCTACCCGGCCGATAATGCTGATGGTACCTTCCCCGATAAGCTTGTTGAAGCGGGTGCGGATGGTGCCTATAGATACGCCGAGTTTCTCCGCTATGACGGTGAACGACATCCTGCCGTCTTTCTGCAAATAGGAAAGAATGGCAAAGTCAAGTTCGTCCGGTATCGCCTGTTGTTTGCCCATATTTTGACGGAACAAAGATGCGGCATTCCGGTAAAAAATATGTTTTATTTTGGTTTCCCGATAAAAAAAATATAATTTTCACCCTTTGAAAATGCAAATATTTCAGAACATAGGTTCCACAACTCTTTCTGACGGCATGGTTCAGTTACAGCCCTTTTCAACCCAACCTTATACGATATGAAGTATCCGCAGCTAAAGAATTTTATCGGCGGCCAATTCGTGGCCTCCGGTTCTTCCCGTAAACTCGCTATTGTGTCTCCTCTCGACGGAGCCCATCTTACAGATGTGCCGCTTTCGGGAGCGGCCGACCTGCAGACGGCCGTAGATGCCGCAGCAGCAGCTTTCCCCCAATGGAGCCGCATGCCCATCAAGGAGCGCGTGCAGGTTTTTTTCCGTTACAAGACCCTGCTTGAAAAACATCTCGACGAACTCGCGCAGTTATGCACCGAGGAGAACGGAAAAACAATCGGCGAGTCAATAGCGGAAATCGAGAAGTGTATCGAGCTCACCGAATTCGCCACTTCGCTGCCCCAACTGGTTACCGGCGAAGTGCTGGAAGTCAGCCGCGGGGTGGAGTGCCGCATCGAGCATGTTCCCCTGGGAATTGTGGCCAGCGTCGTGCCCTTCAATTTTCCGGCCATGGTACCCAACTGGACCATTCCCAACGCCATCGCCCTGGGTAATTGCATGATCCTGAAACCCTCCGAAAAAGTTCCTCTGAGTTGTGGTCGTATCGCCGAATTGCTCAAAGAGGCGGGTTTGCCCGATGGGGTATTCAATATTGTACACGGCGATACCGAAATCGTGGAAGCCATATGCGACCATCCGAAAATAGAGGCGGTTTCGTTCGTCGGTTCCACCAAGGTAGCCAAGCTGGTCTATCAACGCGCCACCGGAAACCTCAAGCGTTGTCTCGCTTTGGGCGGAGCCAAGAACCACCTGCTGGTATTGCCCGACGCCATACCTTCCATGACCGCACAGAATGTGGCCGCGAGCATGAGCGGCTGCGCCGGACAACGCTGTATGGCCGCGAGCGCCATGGTAGCCGTGGGAGCAGTAGACCATATCATTGAAAAGATTTGTGACGAAGCCCGGAAGATCGTTCCCGGACAGAATCTGGGCGCTGTGATCAACAAGGCCTCGCAGGAGCGCATCGAACGTTATATCACCGAAGCGGAACAGCAGGGGGCCAAAGTGCTGGTCGACGGCAGGGGAGTGAAAGTGTCCGGCAAGGAGCAGGGCACTTATGTAGGTCCCACCGTGATCGATCATGTAACCCCCGAGATGTCGGTAGCCCGTGAGGAAATATTCGGCCCCGTCATTTCCATCATGCGTACCAATACGGTCGACGAGGCTCTGGCTATTGAGAACGCCAATCCCTATGGCAACGGAGCCAGTGTGTTCACCCAAAGCGGCGGCATCGCGCGTTATATCATAGATCGGGCCAGCGCAGGTATGATCGGTGTGAATGTGGGTGTGCCCGTTCCCCGCGAACCCTTCAGTTTCGGCGGCTGGAACGAAAGCAAGTTTGGTGTGGGCGATATCACCGGGAAGAGCTCGATCGAGTTCTGGACCAAGCTCAAGAAAAGCACCACCAAGTGGAATCCCGAAGCCGGTGTGAACTGGATGTCATAATAAGAAAGTTTAACAGGAATCCATAGACGAAAAATCTGAACCGGGGTTCTTCAATAAAAAAATAAACCGGAAATATCATGATCAGCACCGCACCGGCCGATACCGCCGCCGTCATTAAAAACAACCTCGACCATACCCTGTTCAGCTGGTCGAAACAGAAAGGCCTGAACCCCATCGCCATCCGTAACGGCGAAGGGGTTTATCTCTATGATTTAGACGGGAAGCGCTATATCGATTTCTCGTCGGGACTCATGAACGTCAATATCGGCCATGGCCACCGCCGCGTCAATGAGGCCATCATGCGCCAGCTGCAGGAAGTGGCCTACGTGACACCCAGTTGCGTTACACAGGTGCGGGGTGACCTGGGCAAGAAAATTGCGGACATTCTTCCCGAAGGAATGAGCAAGACGCTGTTCACCGTTTGCGGCGCCACAGCCATCGACAACGCCATCAAGCTCGCGCGCCTATATACCGGAAGGCATAAGATCGTTGCCCGCTACCGGGCTTTCCACGGTGCTTCCTACGGCAGTATGTCGGCCGGCGGCGATCCGCGCAAGTTGCCCGCAGATGCGCAACAGGCGCCCAACTTCGTACATGTGGAAGATGCTTATTGTTATCGGTGTCCGTTCGGACAAACCTTCGGCGCCTGCAAATACGAATGTGCCAGCCATGTGGAGCGTGTGGTTGAATTCGAAGGTCCGCAGAACGTGGCCGCCATCCTTATGGAAGGCGAAAGCGGCAGTAGCGGCTGTATCAAATACCCACCCGGTTACATGGAAAAAATCCGCGCACTTTGCGACAAGCACGGCATCCTGCTTATCATCGATGAAGTGATGAGCGGATGGGGTCGTACCGGAAAGTGGTTCGGATTCCAGCATCATGGCATCGTACCCGATATGATTGCCACTGCCAAGGGTATCACCAGCGGCTATATTCCTTTCGGCGCGTTAATGGTAAGCGATAAGATTTCAAAACATTATGACGACAATGTGCTTTGGCTGGGACTAACCTATTCCGCGCATCCCGTGGGCTGTGCTGCCGCACTCGAAACCATTGCAGTTTATGAAGACGAAGGGCTGATTGAAAATGCGGCCGCCATGGGAAAGTACATTGAGGAACAGGTGGAGCAGATGAAGAAAAAACACCCCAGCATCGGCGATTTCCGGAATACGGGACTCCTGGGCTGTATCGAGCTGGTGAAAAACAGGGAGACCCGCGAGCCCATGGCACCTTTCAACGCCACTGCTTCGGAAATGACGGTGATGAACCAGGTAGCCGCAAAAATCCGAGAGCTCGGCATGTACACCTTTGTACGCTGGAACTATATCTTCATCGCACCGCCGCTCTGCATCACCCGCGAGCAGGTCGACGAGGGCTTGGCCATCATCAGCAAGGCCATAGCCATCGCCGATGCACATGTGGTCTGAAACTGTTCATAAAAAAATGTTGCTCTAAAATGGATCAGCAGTCATCCGCCTCGCTCATCAACGAAGACCTGGCTCCGGTTAAACCGGAAGGGCGAACCTGGGGCGTATGGAATTATGCTGCGCTCTGGATCAGCATGAGTCTTTGTATTCCAACCTACATGCTGGCGAGTTCGCTGATTGAAGGCGGCATGAACTGGTGGCAGGCCATACTCACCATCTTTCTCGGAAACTGTGTTGTACTGGTTCCCATGCTGCTCAATGGCCATGCGGGCGCGCGTTACGGTATCCCCTTTCCCGTTTTCGTGCGTGCAAGTTTCGGTACGAAAGGTGCCAACATTCCCGCCCTCTTGCGTGCCATTGTGGCCTGTGGTTGGTTCGGCATCCAAACATGGATCGGCGGCGCTTCCATCTACAACCTGCTCCGGGCCTGGTGGCCCTCACTGCCTGAAGCCGATACCCAGTCATTGTTTCCGCAGCCTTTGCCCATGCTCTGCTTTTTGCTGTTCTGGCTGCTCAACATGTTTGTCATTTACAAGGGAGTCGACAGCATCCGCAAGTTGCTGGTGTTCAAAGCGTTTTTCCTTCCTGTTGCTGCCCTGGCCCTGCTGGTCTGGGCCATCGTTGCTGCAAAAGGCCTTGGGCCCATTTTGTCGCAGCCATCCCGATTTACTTCTTCCTCCGAATTCTGGGCATATTTCTTTCCAGCACTCACCGGCATGGTAGGTTTCTGGGCTACGTTATCCCTCAACATTCCCGATTTCACCCGCTATGCCCGATCACAACGCGCACAGGTAACCGGTCAGGTCATCGGTCTGCCGCCCGCTATGACCTTCTTCGCATTTGTTGGCGTTATTGTGACCTCGTCTACCGCCATCATTTACGGGCATACGGAGTGGGACATCGTCAAACTGGCCGGAAAGTTCGATAGCAAGCTGATGGTCTCCATCGCCATGATCGGTATCATCATCTCCACGCTCGCTACCAACATCGCTGCCAACATCGTAAGCCCGGCCAATGACTTCTCCAATCTGGCGCCATCCAAAATCAGTTTCCGTCTGGGCGGGTACATCACCGGGATCATCGGCGTGCTCATCTTTCCGTGGAAACTGATTGCCGATCCCAGCGGATACATTTTCACCTGGCTGATCGCTTATTCCAGTTTGCTCGGACCGGTGGGCGGCATCATGATCGCCGATTACTATTTCATCCGGAAAAAAGTTTTGTCGCTCGGCGACCTGTATAATGAGCATGGATGCTATCGGTATACCGCCGGTTATCATATTCAGGCACTGATTGCCCTGGTTGCGGGGATACTGCCCTGCGTACCGGGATTTTTATTGCAGGTGGGTGCAGTGGGTACCGATGCCTTCCCGCAAACCATCACCGGATTGTATCATTATGCCTGGTTTGTAGGATTTGCGGTAAGCGCGATTGTGTACTATATTGCAATGAGGGGCCGCCATAGTTAGTGGCCTGCCCGATTCACTTTTAAAAAGCATATTCCAATGAGCATCCTTATCAAAAACGGCCGGATCATAACGGCCGACGCCGATTTCAGCGGCGATATCTTCATCGATGGCGAGCAGGTAAGGATGATAGCCGAAAAGATCGACATACAGGCAGACACGGTGATTGACGCCGCCGGCAAAATGGTGATGCCCGGTGGTATCGACCCGCATGTGCATCTTGATATGCCCTTCATGGGTACCTCAAGCAGCGATAGCTATGAAACGGGCACCCGTGCCGCCCTGTTCGGCGGTACTACCATGGTCATTGATTTCGTCCTTCAGAAACAAGGCAACTCCCTGCAATCGGCACTGGACGAGTGGAAAGGCCGCAGCAACAGCAATTGCCTCAGCGATTATAGTTTCCACATGGCCGTCACCGATTATAACGACGATACCCGCAAAGAGATTCGTACGATGGTGGAAGAAGAGGGCATCACCTCCTTCAAAACCTTTATGGCGTACAAGGGAGCCCTTATGATCAACGACCGGCAGATGGTGGGCTTGATGGAGGAAGTGAAAGCCTGCGGCGGGCTGATCAACGTGCATGCCACCAACGGCGATATGATTGATTATCTGGTGGCCAAATTCAGGAAGGAAGGAAAACTTGCCCCCCTCTACCATTATCTGTCCCAGCCCGAAATCACCGAATCGGAAGCATCGGGTCGTTTTGCCGATATGGCTTCCTACACTGGTTGTCCCGGGTATGTGGTGCACCTTACCTGCGAAGGCGCCCTCAACGCCGTACGCAACGCCAACCGGCGCAACCAGCATGTGTTTGTTGAAACCTGTATACAGTACCTTACCCTTGACGCTTCCTTATACGAACGCGATTTTGAAGGGGCCAAGTGGGTGATGAGTCCGCCGCTTCGCCTCAAAAAAGACCAGGAGACCTTGTGGGCGGGGATTAATCAGGGCTCGGTTCAGGTGGTGGCCACCGACCACTGCCCCTTCCGCTGGGAGCAGAAACTTATGGGCAAGGATGATTTCAGCAAGATACCCAACGGACATCCGGCCATTGAAAACCGGATGGAACTGCTGTTCAGCGAGGGAGTGAACAAAGGAAAAATCACCCTCAACCGGTTTGTGGAAGTGGCTTCCACCAATGCGGCAAAAATTTTCGGAATGTTCCCGAAGAAGGGCACCATCGCGCCGGGCAGTGATGCTGATATCATCATCCTCGATCCGGAAAAGAAACACACCATTTCGGCGAAGACGCATCATATGAATGTGGATTACAGCGCTTACGAAGGGTGGGAGGTTACCGGAAAAATCGAAACCGTGCTGCTGCGCGGTAAAATCGCGGTCGACCAGAACCGTTGCCTGCTCGAAAAAGGCTATGGCAGATATATTCACCGGAAAAAAGTGCAATCAAGAATTTGACCGGGTCCGGCTGTTTGGTAACTTCCATCAACCGGGCTGCTGTCAACATGTTCCAACGGATAAACCGATATCCGGAAAAAGACTGTACCTGTTCAGAAATAAATATCAGGTTATGATCTCCGGTAACTGCATATAAAGACTGTATTATGGCGAGAATGATAAAATCAGCATTGATTCAGATGAGCCTTCCGCTGACGGAAGGCCAGGGAACGATTGAAGAAATCAAGCAAGCCATGTTTCAGAAGCATGTGCCGTTGATTGAGGAAGCGGGCAGGCAGGGCGTGCAGATCCTCTGCTTCCAGGAAATTTTCAATACGCCGTATTTCTGTCCCGGACAGGATGCCCGCTGGTACGCATCAGCCGAAGCGGTGCCCGGACCAACAACCGACCTGCTTTCGGCTTACGCAAAAAAATATGCCATGGTTATCATCGCTCCGGTTTATGAGAAGGAGCAGTCGGGTGTGCTCTACAACACAGCGGCGGTTATTGATGCCGATGGTACCTATCTCGGCAAATACCGCAAGAATCATATTCCCCACACCGGAGGATTCTGGGAGAAGTTTTTTTTCAAGCCCGGCAATCTGGGCTATCCGGTGTTTCAGACGCGCTATGCCAAGGTGGGCGTTTATATCTGTTACGACCGGCATTTCCCCGACGGAGCAAGATGCCTGGGATTGAATGGCGCCGAGATTGTGTACAATCCTTCCGCCACTACGGTGGGCCAGTCACAATACCTCTGGAAACTGGAGCAGCCTGCCCATGCCGTGGCCAACGGATATTTCATGGGCTGTATCAACCGCGTGGGCAGCGAAGCCCCCTGGAACCTGGGCAAGTTTTACGGCAGCAGTTATTTCGTGGATCCGCGCGGACAGATTTTCGCCTGCGCTTCCGAAGACAAGGACGAACTGCTGGTGGCGGAATTCGACCTAGACCTGATTGACGAAGTGCGCAGCAAGTGGCAGTTCTTCCGCGACCGCAGGCCCGAAACCTACGGGAAGATCGTAGAGCCTTGATGAAACCTGAATTGTAACAAACCAATAAACCGTAATGATGATTGCCAGCAACCGACTTTCCAAAGAAGACTACGAAAAGAATTTCAGCGATATCCATCCGCCCTTTGAAACGCCCGATGCGGCTTTGGTGGAAGCCAACCGCTGCCTGTTCTGTTACGATGCACCCTGTACCAAAAGTTGCCCAACCGGCATCGATGTGCCCAAGTTTATCAAGCAGATCAGCACCGACAATATCAAAGGCAGCGCCCATACCATTTTCGAGTCGAATATCATGGGGGCCGGTTGCAGCAAGGTTTGTCCGGTCGAAAAACTCTGCGAGGGTTCCTGTGTCTACAACCTGATGCACGAAGACCCCATACCCATCGCCAAACTGCAGCGGTATAGTACTGAAATGGCCATGGAGAAAAAATGGCAGCTCTTTACCCGCAAACCCGCTACCGGAAAAAAGGTAGCCGTTGTGGGTGCCGGTCCTGCCGGATTAAGTTGTGCGCATGTTCTGAGTCGTGAAGGTGTGGACGTTACCATTTATGAAAAGGAAAGCAAGGGGGGAGGATTGATGACCTATGGTATTGCCGCCTACAAGGTGACGCCGAAATTCTGTGAAGATGAGGTCAATTACATCACGGCTATAGGAGGTATCGAAATAAAATACAACCAGGAACTCGGAAAGCACATTACACTTGCAGAATTACAGTCGCAATATGATGCAGTGTATCTGGCTATAGGCGTAGGCCTGGCCCGTCGGCTCGATATCCCCGGCGAGGAGCTTGAGGGCGTTGTTGATGCCATCCGGTTCATTTACGATATCCGGGAAAAGGGATTCGATAAGGTTCCGGTTGGCGACCGTGTGGCCGTAATCGGTATGGGTATGACGGCCATTGATGCGGCAACACAGGCCCGGCGCCTCGGTGCCCGGCAGGTGACGCTCATTTACCGCCGTACCGAAAAAGAAAAACCCTGTACACAGGTGGAACTCGACATTGCCCTGCTGGATGCCTGTGAAGTCATCTGGCTGGCCGCACCGAAGGAAGTGGTTGGCGAAAACGGCAAAGTGAAGGCTTTGGTTTGCAGCGAAATGAAGCTGGGTGAGCCTGATGCCAGTGGACGCCGCTCCCCGGTAGATACCGGAAAGACCTTTACCATCGACGTCGATATGGTAATCAAAGCTGCCGGGCAGGTTCCCTATGAGCAGCTGGTGGAAACCTCATCGCTGAAGCACCAGGGCGGAAGGATTGCCGTAGGTTCCGACGGATCCACTTCGCTCGCCGGTGTGTTCTCGGGCGGCGATGCGGTCAACGGGGGCAAGGAAGTGGTGGATGCCGTGCAGGCCGGGAAGGAAGGAGCAGCCTCTATTCTCCGTTTTCTTTCTCGCAAAAATGGGATTGGTGTATAGCTCAATTATGTTTCTCGCAAAGGCGCAATTGAGTTTAGCTGGAGGTTTTAATTTTTAGCGTGTAAGAATTTAAGGCGCAAAGACGTGATTTGAACCATCATACGTCAATTGACAATGTACTTTTTCAAGTTTTATTGGCTAAGAGGGTAGTTGATTAACGCGATGGCATCAATAGGGAGTGTCTTTCGATATTGAGAAAAATAGGGGGAGGAAGGATTTTTATTTCTCGCAAAGGCGCAATTGAGTTTAGCTGGAGGTTTTAATTTTTAGCGTGTAAGAATTTAAGGCGCAAAGGCGGGATTTGAAATGACATAGGTGAAGCGATATGCATACCGAAAATGAATTAGCTAAAATCGTTGTTGATACCTGCTATGGTATTCATAAAAAGTACGGTCCTGGCTTGTTTGAGAGTGTCTATGAAGAGATTTTTTGTTACGAATGGGAGAAAACCGGAATCTCATTTCGCCGGCAGGAGGTTGTACCTATTCATCATGGAGATCTTTTGATTGAAAGCGCTTTTCGGTTGTATGTGTTGATTGAGGATAAGCTTGTTTTAGAGTTCAAATCGGTGGAAATACTGGCTCCGGTACATTATAAGCAGTTATTGACTTATTTGCGGTTGACAGAGCTTAAACTAGGGTTGTTAATCAATTTTAATGTCAATTTGATTAGAGATGGCATTCATCGTGTTGTTAACAAGCTTTAAATATGCGAAAATTACGCCATTGCTTCCTTGATGGATTTGCATGATAAACGAGAAAATAAGAACTGAACCCGATAAACCCTTCGCGCCTTGGCTCCCTTTCCGCCTCTGCGTGAAATAAAAAAAGATGGATAAAATAAACTTTCATGGGATACGTGCAGATTAGTGTGGTAGCAAAAGATAGTGCGCCTTTGCTCCCTTGACGGATATATATGATAAAAGAGAAGAAGAAACCTGAACCCGATAAACCCTTCGCGCCTTGGCTCCCTTTCCGCCTTTGCGTGAAACAAAACAAAAAAATATGGCTGATTTAAGGTGTAATTTCCTGGGTATAAAGTCTCCGAATCCTTTCTGGCTCGCGAGCGCGCCGCCTACCGACAAAAAGTACAACGTGCTCCGCGCCTTTGAAGCCGGCTGGGGCGGAGTGGTCTGGAAAACGCTGGGCAGCCAGGTGAAGAATGTGTCGTCGCGCTATTCGGCGGTGAACTTCAACGGCACCCGCGTGATGGGCTTCAACAACATCGAGCTCATCAGCGATCGCCCGCTCGACATCAATCTTCGTGAAATCACCGAATGCGTGAAGTTGTTTCCCGACCGCGCCATGATCGTGTCGCTGATGGCTGATAACAACCGCGAGTCCTGGCATACGCTTATCAAGCAGTGCGAGGATGCGGGCGCCATGGGCTTTGAACTCAATTTCGGATGTCCGCATGGCATGACGGAACGGGGCATGGGCGCTGCTGTGGGCCAGGATCCGGAAATCGCCAAAATGGTGGTGGAATGGGTGATGGAAAAAGCCACCATTCCGGTCATCACCAAACTCACGCCCAATGTACATTCTGTAGTACCGACAGGTCGTGCGGTTGTGGAAGCCGGTACAAATGGCCTCTCCCTGATCAATACCATACAGTCGGTTACGGGTGTGGATCTCGATACCCTGGTCCCCAATCCCTATGTGGCGGGAAAGAGCGTATATGGCGGCTACTGCGGCCCGGCCGTGAAGCCCATTGCCTTGAAAATGCTCACCACCATCGCACAGGATGCGCTGACCTCCAAAGTGCCCATTTCGGGAATTGGCGGCATCAGTACCTGGAAGGATGCGGTCGAGTTCATGCTGCTCGGTGCCACAAGCGTACAGGTATGTACAGCGGCTATGAAGCACGGCTTCCGTATTGTGGAGGACATGTGCGAGGGAATGAACAACTGGATGGATGAGAAGGGCTTCAAGACCATCAACGATTTCATCGGCAAGTCGGTAGGCACCATCACACACTGGGAGGATCTTGATATCAACTACCATCACGTAGCCAAAATCGATCAGGACAAGTGCATCCATTGCGGGCTTTGTTACATTGCCTGCGAAGACACATCGCACCAGTCCATCCGCCTCGATTATGGCAAACCCTACAATACCTATACCATCAAGGAGGAGGAATGCGTGGGTTGCAATCTTTGCCAGCTGATGTGTCCGGTATCGGGTTGCATCACCATGGAAGAGAGGCGGATATCGCCTGAATATTTGAACTGGGTCGAGTTTCAGCGCCGGGGCCTTCCGCTGAATGACCATTAAGCGAAGTAATTATTATGGAATCAATGCTTTGAACATCATGCAGATCAACAGCGAACGGCTAAACGCGCATATTGCAGCTATGGCTGAAATCGGCCGGATCGGTGAAACGGGTACCAACCGTCCCGCCCATTCCCCCGATGAAAAACGCGCTTTCGAACTGGCCGCATCCTGGATGCAGGAAGCCGGAATGAAGACAAGGATCGACCATTTCGGTAACCTGATTGGCCGGCTTGAAGGACAAGACCCTTCGCTGCCTGTGTTGATGATGGGCTCGCATCTCGACAGCCAGCCTTATGGTGGTCGCTACGACGGGGTGGCCGGAGTATTGTCGGCCATTGAGGTGGTACAGACGTTGACTGAAAAAGGAATTAGGCCTGAGCGGAGCATTGATGTGGTGAGTTTTGCCGACGAAGAGGGCTGGCGATTCAATAAGGGACTTTTCGGTTCCAAAGGTATTCTGGGTATGCTGCAGCCGGGTGATGCCGACCGGACTGACCAGCAGGGTATTTCGCGCAGGCAGGCCCTGATTGATTTCGGTTGCGATCCGGAAAAATTTAACGAGAGCGAGTACCCGAAAGGGGGCATTCATTGTTTTCTTGAACTCCATATCGAACAGGGCCCCGTGCTTGAATCCATGAACAGCCCGGTAGGTGTGGTATCGGGAATTTCAGGACCGTTGTGGCTGACCGTCAAGCTCAGGGGAATGGCCGGTCATGCCGGCTCCGTTCCCATGCGCATGCGGAAGGACGCGCTCCTGGGTGCTGCCGAAATCACCGTGGCGCTCAATCAATTGGTCAATCAGGTTCCGGGCGCGCCTACGGTGGGCACGGTGGCCACTATGCAGGTTTTTCCTTCCAGCCGCAACATCATCGCCGAAGAAGTGAGTTTCACGGTCGATCTGCGCGATATCGATATCAACCGGCGTAACCGTTACGAGCAGCAGTTACGCGAACAGATTGCCGCTATTGCTGCAAATCATGGTCTGGAGTTTACAATTACGGAAGATACCAACAGTGAACCCCGCTACTGCGCGGAATGGATCAAAGCAATCATGCACGAAGAATGCGGAATGCACAACCTTCAGGCACCCGAACTGATGAGCGGTCCCTTTCATGATGCCATGGTACTCTCTTATGCCTGTGACTACGGCATGATCTTCATTCGCTCAAAGGACGGAATAAGTCACAACCCGCTCGAGTACTCTTCTCCCGAAGACCTCGCGCTTGGGGCTGATGTACTTTATGGAACGGCGTTGCGGATATTACAGCGGGACTGATGTGGCTTCCAAAAATTTTCAGCTGATCAGCCGGATGCAGAAGGGGTAGCGATACAGTTTGTTCTCGCTGGCCCTGATGGCGGCTATAATCACCAGAATCAGATTGCATATTCCCAGCACGAACAACAAGGCAAATCCAATCAGTACGATAACCAGGATGCCGGCAATGGTATAATAAAGGATAAGGCTGATTTGAAAGTTGAGGGCTTCCTTGGCATGAGTACTTACAAATGCTGATTCGTTTTTCTTGACCAGATAGATGATGAGCGGTGCCAGGATCGGTGCTATGAAGGTGAGCAGGTGTGCAAGCATAGCCAGTGTACGTTCTTCGGAAGTGGTTGGCGTTGCATATTCGGTTTCCTGTCCGAGTAATTCTTGTGTATCCATCGGTTTATTTTTCAGGAAAATTATCGCTTTTATCGGTAATGCAATACTAAAGGAAAACCCGCAGCAGCAAAGCATGTCCGTCTGCCTTCATGGGATTTTCGACCATGCGCACCACATGAAGTCCCGTGGGGGTCCAGAGTTTGAACAGATCTCCTTTTTTCTTATTGGCCATGGCAGCCTCCAGCTCAGGCAGCATGGCTCCCTTGGCCATCCAGCCCAGTTCTCCGCCCTTCATGGCCGTATAGGTGTCGGCGCTATAGGTGGCCGCCATATCGGAAAAGCTGGATTCACCGGAATTGATTCGTGCGATGATGGAGCCGGCCAGCGAATCGGCAAACCGGGGTTTGAACAAACCGGTATCGAGTACAATGTGGTTGATGCGGTAAAAGGTGTTCGGTACCTTGGCCAATACCTGCAGGAGAATGTTATTTCCCCGGAAAGGCCCGTAAACTTTTCCCGTTTTTCCGACATAGGCAATGCTGTCAGCCAGTCCCTGATAATTTCCGGGGCTCAGCACACTTACCGTATCCACCCTGAATTTTTTCTTCATGGTTTCTTTGACATACTGGAACGGATTGGCAGACAGCTCAAGTCTTTTCTTATGCTCTGCTATCGACTGGGCTTGTAGTGTTATTTTTTGCAATAAGCAAATGCCTGCAATGAGGATGATGGTACGGACAAACGGATTCAGGCGATACCTCATTTCAGGGCAAGTTTACGGATGATATCCCGGGTGGTTTTGCGGTAGGCATCCAGTTCGGTGCGTTGCTGAAGTATGAAGGGATTGTCTTCCAGCTTGCCGGTTACCTTGTCCATCTCTTCACGGGTTTCGTAGACCATGGCCCGAAAGGGATTGGTATAATCCCGCTCGCGGGAACTGAATATGCCTTCGAACATCCACTCTTTTGTTGTTACCGATTTTTGGATCAATTCTTTCAATAATCCAGGTGTAAAATCACTTACCTGGATTTTTCGTATGTCCAGCAGTGCTGAAAACGCATGATGCAGCCGGTCGGTTTCAAATTGCTCACCCAGTAGGCGGTAGCGGTCGTGCAAATCATCCCAGCTTTTGATCCGGCCCCTCTTCACATCGTCAATCATTTTCTGCCGGTCCTGCTCCCGCATGAGTTGTCCGCCCACATTGACCCACCTGCCCCGCGATTTTTTGAACGGCAGCGTTTTTCGGAGGCTTTGAAAACTGCCGATGCCGTTGTGTTGAATATGTTCGATGATCGCGCGGGTTGCGTAGTATTCAATCAGCCGGCTGAAGAGTGCAATTGCCTTGCTGATTTTGACAATCACGGTTTTACGCCGCGAGTTCTCTATGCCTTCGACAAAAGCTGAATCATCGGCATCGGGCTTCAGTTTTTTGAGCAGGGATAATGCATCAAAAAGTTCGTTGACGGTATCGGGTGCCAGATAATCGTATTCGATGCGCTGGATCTTGCTCGTTCGCCGGTCGCGTTCACGACTTTTACGGGCATTGCGTTCGAGGGCATACATGTTGTACCAGAACCAGTAGCCGGGCATGATGACCAGCCGGTCGGCCGAGACGTCGTTGCTCACCAGGCTGAACGGAATCGGGATGTTGAGCTCGGCCGGGTAATCGCCTTTTGCCAGTAGGGTATAGGATGCGAATAATGAATTATGCTTCAGGCTAACGCAGAGTCCAGGCCAGAAGCCTCTTCCTGCAACAATTTCCCCGTCGGCACTTCTGCTATTATGGTTGCTGCCAATGGTTGCACCGGCTGCGATATTGCTTTGTCCCATAACCACGGAGGCGCAAAGGAAGGAGTTGTTATGATGCTGTTCATGCGCGGGAAAAATCAAGGAATTGAGCACTTCGCAGCAGGAGATGGTGGAGTTGTTGCCCAGGTAGGAATTGATAAGCCGTGCACCATACTTGAGCTGAGAGTGTGAAGCCATCACGAATCGTACGGCCTTCACGCCGTAGAAGATCCGGCATCCGTAACCCACAATACCGTTGACCAGTTCGCAACCCTCACCGATTTGCGAGGTACGGTCGGCATCACTCTTGATGGTGATGTTCTTGAGTTTGTTGGCTCCCTTGAGATAGGCGTCCGTCCCGATCAGCACGTCCTTGATAATCTTGCAGTTCTTGATCACGGTGCGTTTACCGATGAGGCCGTAACGGCCTCTGCGCCTGTCGAATTTCTCTTCGGTGAACTGTTTGAGTTTTGCGGTGAAGGCTTCGTCGGCGATATGTTTGCTCCAGAGCCAGGCATCACCGGGCAACATGCCGCTGAAGGGCAGTACACGCCTTCCGCCGTTTTCGTTGCAGAGTTCCATCCACACCCGGTTCTTCTCTTCTTCGCCTTCAAAGACAAAGCCGTTTCCAAATTTTGATTTACTGGTAACCGACAGTTCGTTTACATTGGCAATCATCACTTCATCGTCAACGATATAATGGCTGAGGTAATTGACATTGTTGATGCAGACATTGTTGCCCAGGTCGCAGCTGATGATGGTACTGTTGTACAGGCCTACCTGCATCCTCAGGTTGTGGAACTCGAGGTACAGGGGTTCGAGGTTCCCGATACGCACCAGGCCGTGGAACTGGCAGTTTTTTACCCGGTCCGGGGAAAAGGAAGGCGCAACCAGGATATGGTTCCAGTTGTCGGAGGTATTGTTGTTGCGCACCAGCACTTCGATTTCGACCGCCCCCAACCGGCGGTAATTTGCCGCAGCCGGATACTGCTGGTACCGGAGATGGTACTCGTCTTTTCCCTCGGGGATGTATTTCTTGTCGATGAAATTATACCCCAGATTCTCGACGGGATGCTTGTTGATGATGTTCATGCGGTTTCAGAATAGATGAATGCCGGAACAACAGGCAAATTGTGTTAAGCGACTGCTTCTTACCCGGATGAATGAGTAAGTTAGTGCAATTACTCCACAGTCACGCTCTTGGCCAGGTTCCGGGGCTTGTCCACATCCAGCCCTTTGGCAACGCCTACATAATACGATAAGAGTTGCAATGGGATGCAGGTGAGCAGGGGAGCGATGATTTCATCTGCCGGGGGGATATAGAATACATTGTCGGCCAGTCCGGGTATCACACTGTCGCCCTCGGTGATGATGGCGATCACTTTGCCTTTCCGGGCCTTGATTTCCTGGATATTGCTGACAATCTTTTCGTGGTAGCTGTCCTGTGTAGCTACAAAAACCACCGGCAGGCTTTCGGTGACCAGCGCGATAGGTCCATGCTTCATTTCGGCTGCAGGATAGCCTTCGGCGTGGATGTAGGAAATCTCCTTGAGCTTTAGTGCACCCTCCAGGGCGATCGGGAAATTATATCCGCGGCCCAGGAATAAGGCATTGGTGGCATGCTGGTATTGGAGGGCGATGGCTTTGACCGCCTCCGCGTTTTTGAGGATGGCCTCCACTTTTTCGGGTACAGCTTCCAGTTCGGTGAGCAGCTTGCGGAAAAGGTTGTCGGAAAGTGTTCCTTTGCGGTGTCCCACTTTGAGGGCAATCATGGCCAGTACGGCGAGCTGACCGGTGAAGGCTTTGGTACTGGCAACGCCGATTTCCGGACCGGCATGCGTGTATGCTCCCGCATGGCTGAGCCTTGCGATGGATGAACCAACCGCATTTACGATACCAAAAATGAATGCGCCCTGTTCTTTGGCACGTTCGATGGCCACCAGCGTGTCTGCGGTTTCGCCGCTTTGCGAAATGGCGATGATGACATCTCCCTTGTTCACTACAGGATTGCGATAGCGGAATTCTGAGGCATATTCCACTTCCACAGGAATGCGGCAGAGTTCTTCGAAAATGTATTCTGCCACGAGTCCGGCATGCCAGCTGGTTCCGCAGGCAACAATGATGATGCGCTGGGCGTTGCAAAAGGCTTCCATATTGTCTTCCACACCGCTCATGGTGATGGTGCCGGCCTTGGCATCGAGCCGTCCGCGCAGGCAGTCGAAGATGGTGGTGGGCTGCTCGAAAATTTCTTTCAGCATGAAATGGTCGTATCCGCCTTTTTCAATGGCGGCCAGTTCCATATCGAGTTTGGTGATGTATGGTGTGATTTTTTCGTTGCCAAGATTTTTCAGGATCAATTCGTCGGGACGAACGATTGCCAGTTCATAGTCGTTCACATACACCACTTCCTTCGTGTACTCCAGCATGGGCGAGGCGTCGCTGCCCAGGAAATGCTCGCCCTTGCCAACACCGATTACCAGCGGACTTCCCTTACGGGCGGCAATGATGGTGGTGGGATCGTCCTGATCGATCAGCAGGATGCAATACGCTCCGGTGACCCTCTTGAGTGCCACCCTCACCGCTTCCTCGAGCGAGCAGTTGTTGTTCTTCTTGATGTCTTCTATGAAATTCAGCAGCACCTCCGTATCAGTATCGCTTGTAAACTTGTATCCCTTGTTCAGCAACTCTTTTTTGATCAGGGCATAGTTCTCAATGATGCCGTTGTGGATCATGGCCAGTTTGCCGCCCGGTGTGGTATGCGGGTGGGCGTTGCGGTCACTGGGTTCGCCGTGTGTAGCCCAGCGGGTATGGCCGATGCCGATATGGGAATGCAGGTCCTTGCCAACGGTGAATTCTTCCAGGTCGGCTACCCGCCCTTTCTTTTTATAAACTTTGAGCCCCCCGTTCATCAGAGCCACCCCGGTGCTGTCGTACCCCCGGTACTCCAGTCTTTTGAGTCCTTTGATAACGATGGGGAACGCTTCCCGTGGACCGGTATAACCTACAATGCCGCACATAGTTCAAGTTGTTGGGTTTCAGTACTTTCCAAATTGGGAAAACCTGATCGTAAATAAATGGGTGATGCAATTATTCCTTATAGGCTTGGGAACGGTAAATGCCTGTAAGAAACAAGGCAGCTAAGGTACTGAAAATGTGCGGAAACAGGCAGTTTCAGCACTGCAGCACCAGCAGGGCCACTGCACAAATGGTCATCAGAATTAGGGTGCCGAAGCCCAGGATATTGGCCTTGCGGTTGTTGGTGTATTCACCCATCACTTTAGGATTGTTGCAGATGTGCAGGATGATGGCGATAAGCACCGGAGCCGTCAGGCCATAGAGTATTGCTGAATATACCAATGCTTTCACCGGCGAGATACCGACATAATTGAGTGAGAGACCCAGCAGCAGGGAGAGGGCGATGATGGAATAAAAAGCCTTGGCTTCGTGGAATTTCTTGTCGAGACCCTGCTCCCAGCCGAAGGTTTCGCTGACGATATAGGAGAGTGAACCGCTAAGTACCGGAATGGCCAGCAAACCGGTTCCGATGATGCCTGTGGCAAAAAGCAGATAGGCGAGATTTCCGGCAAGCGGTTTCAGGGCCTGGGCAGCCTGTTCCACATTATCAATCTGCGTGATGCCTGCGGGAAAAAGAACAGTGCCGGTGGTCAGGATGATGAAGAACATCACCACGCCCGAAAAGGTCATTCCGAAGTCCACATCCATTTTCATGGTATGGATCACCTGTTTGTTGACGACCAGATGTTTTTTCCGGTGTTTCATTTCCTCAACTTCCATGGACGCCTGCCAGAAAAAAAGATAGGGCGAGATGGTGGTGCCGAGTATGGCAACAAGGATGCCGATGAATTCCCGGTTGAAATGCACGGTGGGGATGAAGGCCGATTTGAGAATAGTTATCCAGTCCTGCCGGTACATGAAGGGAACGATCAGATAAACCAGCAGCGCGATGCAGAGGTACTTGAGGGTGTTGGCAATCTGCCGGTAGGGAAGGTAGATGATCAGCCAGAGCAGGAGGATGGTGAACATCACGCTGAAGTAGGCCGCATCAACTTTAGGGAAAAGCAGGTTGCCTACGGCACCCATAGCGGCAATGTCGGCACCGATATTCATCACGATGCTCGGAAAGCTGAAGAGTACCATCAGATAAAGTACGGTTTTCGGATAATGGGTCTTGAGTGTTCCGGTCAGTCCCTGCGAAGTCACCAGTCCGATGCGGGCGCACATTTCCTGAATGGCTGCCATCAACGGGAAAGCGATGAATGCGGTCCAGAGGGTGGAAAGTCCGAATGCTGCACCCGCCTGCGAATAGGTGGCGATGCCTGAAGGATCGTCATCACTTGCACCGGTTACGAGCCCGGGCCCGATTTTTTTCCAGAAGTTGCCCGATTTTTTTTTTCGTGTATCCATAACATTGACGGGCTGCGGTTAGCGGCTGCCGCTGATCTTGTTCAAATACAGGGCGAGCCGATTGATGTGGTCGGCGGTGGCTTCAATCTGCGTTGCGGCTTCTTCCCAGTTCCGTTGTTCGAGGGCTTCACGGATGCCGGGCAAGGTTTTCACACCGTAACCGGTATAGAATCCGGGCGCGTAAATGCTGTGCCGGTACCAGCTTCTGCGGGGCAGTCCCTTCTCGAGCAGCAGCATCTGTTCGGCGCGGTAAAGCATGCCGTTGAGTGCGGGATCGGCTTTTTGTGTTGGTGATTTTTCGCTGAGGAATTGCTGTAGTCCGGTACTGGCTTTTTCCAGTT
Source organism: uncultured Ferruginibacter sp. (assembly GCA_964655055.1). Classification (GTDB taxonomy): domain Bacteria; phylum Bacteroidota; class Bacteroidia; order Chitinophagales; family Chitinophagaceae; genus Ferruginibacter. The sequence continues at coordinate 10,724 of CAZZLI010000017.1, read as the reverse complement.
GGTTCACGGCATTTTGCAGCGGTGCGAAATTGATGAAGGGCACTTCGGGTTTTGCTGCCGGAACCACCAGCGGTTCGGTAACCTTGTCGGCGATGGTGAACAGGTTTTCGCGAATAAGCTGGTTGTCCACTGCTGTTTGCTCCCGCAGTTTGTCGGCCAGGCCGATCACTTCAGCCGTGTATTTGCCGATGTTTTTCTGCAATACGGTGAAGTCGAAGGGAAGCGTCTGCGCATTGGCGAACCGCAAGGTGGTTCTTCCCGCGGTTTGGGCTAACACCTTACCATACACGAAACCCGGATCCTTGAATCGGGTGAAATGGTCGTACGAGTCGTAGATGGAATGGTACTGTCCGTCGTCGTCTTCACCGGAGAAGCCCAGGTTCAGCGAGGGAACGCCCAGGTGCTGGAAAAACGGAGAATAATCGGAGCCCGAGCCCAGCGGATAGAGTGTAAGCGATTTCTTTTCCATCAGTTCCTTCTTTTCCTTTGCTCCTCCGGCCTGTACGATATCGGCTGCGCGTTTCCGTTCGCGGATGCTGACTCCGGCTTTGGGATCGGTGATGCTGCCGGCGAGTTCGTTGAATGCGGGTTCCAGTGCCGCTGATCCACCGGCACTCAGGAATCCCCGGCCATTCCCGTCGCTGTTGATATAGACTACGGTCTTCTGCTGCAATTCAGCGGCATGGTCCTCCACCCATTCTGTTGAGCCCAGCAGCCCGGGTTCTTCGCCATCCCAGGCGCAGTACACAATGGTCCGTTTCGGAGCCTTTCCTGCTTTGGCCATCTGTCCCAGGGCCCGGGCTTCCTCCATCAATGCGGCAAGTCCGCTGATGGGGTCGGCGGCACCATAGACCCAGGCGTCGTGGTGGTTGCCGCGGATGATCCATTCATCGGGGAATTCGCTGCCGGGAAGTTTGGCAATGATGTTGTTGACGGGCCGGATCTTCCAGTCGAATTTCAGGTTGAGGCGTACGGTGTTTTTTCCGGGGCCAACATGATAGGTGATGGGCAGGGCGCCGCGCCATTCGGGTGGGGCTACCGGTCCGCCCAGGTTTTCAAGTAAGGGTTGTGCATCGGCATGACTGATGGGCAGCACCGGAATCCTGAGCAGGTTGGTGGCTTCTTCCCGTTTGATGCGCGGGGCATCTTTTGTGGAAGCGGTTCCCGGGGTGAGAGGATCGCCGGGATAGACGGGCATGTCTTCCACCGACCCGCGCTGTACGCCGAAAGCCGGGCGGAAGGGTCCGTTCGGATAGGCATCACCCTCATAGTATCCGTCTTCTTTCGGGTCGCTGTAGATGATGCAGCCGATGGCCCCGTTTTCCTGCGCCAGTTTGGGTTTGATACCGCGCCAGCTGGCTCCGTATCGGGCTATGACAATCTTGCCTTTAACGCTGATGCCCATCCGCGCGAGTTTTTCATAATCGGCGGGGATGCCGTAGTTCACGTATACGAGTTCGGCGGTAACATCGCCGTCGGCACTCCAGCAGTTGTAGGTGGGCAGTTGTTCGTTCTGCCTCGATGAGGTTTCGTCTCCGGGCAGGGCAGGTTCGCGGAGCGATGCCTTGAATGGCCGTGGTGTCTGCAGTTCAAGCTGGCGGGTTAACGGTGTGGGAAAAAGGACCTGATAGGTTTCCACCGAAGTCTGAAAGCCCCATTCGGCGAAGCGGTCGCGGATATAGGCGGTGTTGCGTTCTCCTCCCGGCGAGCCGACGTGGTGCGCTTCGCGGGTCAGGTCTTTCATGTAGCGTCCGATGTTTTCGGTACGCAACAGGTCGTCGAACTGTTTTTCGGAGGCCAGCTGTTCCTGTGCCGCATTTCCGGAGAATCCTTTGATAGGGGATGGCTGGGCGGAAATTTTTAAGGTAGCGCAAAAAATCGCCAGATAAAAAAGTGATTGTTTTTTCATTGCGTAATTATTCGTGTAATCAATATAGTTGGGTTCTTGAAATCAGATCATCCCGATGGGAAGCTGTTTATCGCATCTCTTTCATCTTCAAAACTTCACGCATAAAAAGCGCCGTCTCCTGCTCCACGCCGGCCACATCGCCCGACTTGATGGGTGAGGCCAGCACATGGTTGCCTGTGGCGGGCATGGCTTTTTCCCTTTTTTCGTTGGCAGGTGTGCCCAGTTGTTCAAACATTTTTTTCATGGCGCTTACGCTTACCACCTCGTCCTGATGCGCTTCGTCGCGGTAATAATAGAGCATCAGCACCGGTTGGTTCACTTTGGCGAAGGTTGCTTCGGTCATGGTGGTTTCCATCAACTCTTCCAGTTCGGTCAATGCCTCCAGCCGGTAAGGCGTGTTCCAGTACTGGCGATACCGCGCGGTGGTGTCTGCCGGTGTGAGGTAATCGCTACCCTTCACCATCCGGGCGATTTGCAGGCCCCAGGGATCGTTGAGCAGTCGTGAACTCGGGTCGCGGATGGCGATATTCGGCGAGTAGAGGATAAGTCCAGCTACCGATTCGGGATAGGTGGCCGCCAGCTGCAGGGCATTCGTGCATCCGGTGCTGGTACCCATCAGAATCAGTTTCCTGCCCAGTTTTTTTCCGATGGCAAATGCTTCCTTCGCACTCTCCCAGTAACTGTCGGCCGTGAGGCGGAGCAGCTGCTCGCTGGTGTCGATTCCGTGTTCCGAAAGCCTCGACAAATAAAGGTTGCAGCCGAACCGCTTTGCCGTATTCACATGCACGGGATACCCTTCGCCCTGCGAGGCGGAGAATCCGTGCAGATAAACCAAAACATATTCCGTCGCCTCTTTGCTGCTGTCGTTTGCCCAGATGATGCGGGCTTCATTGTCGGGCCGCAATTTGTGTGCTGCTTCATGCTGCTTTACAAATTGCTCAACGCCCCGGATATCGGGAATAACTGGTAATTGGTTATCGTATCGCGGTTTGTGGGGATTGGGACCCAGCAGGTAGGCGATTGCCAGTACCGTGATCAGAACAAGAATGACATTGCGTTTGCGCATCGGTTTTTTTGATGAAGCTAACATTAAAAAACCTATCCGGCAAAAGGGCGTGAAGTTTAAGCAATCAGGGTGCTTTCAAAATACCGATAGCAAATTTTTCCAGCACCCCGTTTCGGGTGGATGCCTTCAGAAAATTGCCGCTCAGGGCTGTAATGTGGAAGTTGGAGAATTTTGCAGTATCCTTTAATGCAAATCCCTGTTTTATCAAACCCTCCAGATCGGCTTGCCGGGCATAGATTGCGCAACTGGCATTCGCATTGGTGAACTTCCGAAGCTCCGCCGTATCGGCAATCCGGGAAACGGAAGCCCTGCTGTAAAACTCGAACGTGTAGGAACTGCAGTTGTACATGACCGTTTTTGTTTCCGCATGATGACGATTCAGGTGTTTTGCCGCCATCATGCCCGATTGGTAGGTGAGCAGTTTGGGGTAAAAGCAGAACGACATGTATGTGGCAACCATCAGCGTGGTGGCCAGGCCTGTGGCAACAATCGAGCGTATATCCTTTCCCCTTAAAATAAGAAACAACAGCCCCAGCCCAGTCGGCAAAAGGCTCCACGCCGGATGGGAAAAACGGGTCAGTACGGTGAGTGCGACAATCAGCAATAAGGCAAGAATGAACTGGATCCACATCAGGATTTGCCAGCGGCTGATGGAGGAAGATTTTTCCAAACCCGAGATGAAGGCTGCTGTGATGATGGCTGCATGGGGGAAGAGGATAACCAGATAATGCGGCAACTGGAAACGGGAGAGGGAGAAGAGCAGAAAGCTAAGTGTGAAACCGCCAAGCAGAATCCGGAGTCCTTCTGTTTGCTTGCTTTCGTTCATCAGTTTTTTGAAACGGAGAAGCCCGGCAATAAACAGGAAGGTCCAGGGAAAGAAGGCCCAGAGAAAAGTATGCAGGAAGAAGAACGGATCGCCGCTGCCCTTGATGGGACCGGTGTTGAAGAAACGGCCGAACTGGCTGTCCCAAAGGAAAAATCGGATGCCTGAAACACCGTTGGCGCCGAATACTTTTTTTTCGGGATGAAGGTCGAACTGGGAATAGAGGCAGTAGATTTCGGGTAAGGTGAACAGAAGGGTACAAGCCAGAATCAGCCACCAGCGCGTTTCGAGGAAGCGTTTCCACTGGCCGGTCAACATCCAGTTCAGGGCAAATCCGCCGGCAATCGTAATCAGAACAAAAAGTCCCTTGGTCATCAGGGCTGCTGCTGCAAAGACCGCTGCGGCAATAATGTGCCGGGGTGAAAGTTGGTCCGTACAACGTATCAGGTGGTAGGTTGCCGCAAGAATCAGAGTGGTGAGCAGGGCTTCGGCACGAACATCGAATGTGGCCAGATAAAGATGCAAGGCGCTGCAGAAAATGAGCACGGCAAATTGCGCCGTTCGGGTATTGAAGAGCAAACGGGCCAGAAGATAAACATACCGAAGGCCCATCAACCAGAACAACAGGGAAGGCAGCCGGTAACTGAACGCGCTGATGCCGAAAAGTTTGAAACTTAGTGCAGCCATCCAGAAGGGAAAATGTGGCTTGTCGAGCCAGTCGCCGCCGTCGGCATAAAGATTGATCCAGTCGTTGCCTGCTGCAATATGTTTTGCAAGTATGGCATAAAGCGCCGCATCGGGTTCCATAAGTTCGTTGAAACAACCGCTGAGGTTGATGCCGATGGCCGCAGCCAGGAAAAGGGGAAACCAGGAAGCCTGCCCTGACTGAAATCTGGATGTTAGGTTCGGAATCACTTCTATTTATTTTATCGGGAAGCCGATTTCAGGAACCAACCTTTGAAAACGAGTGTGGTCCAGATTCCGGTGGCTATACCCAGCAGCGCACCGGCGATGATGTCCAGCGGAAAATGTTTACCCACATAGATCTGCGCATAGCCTACCGCTGCTGCCCACACCCATACCCAGTACCATCGTGCGTTTCGGGTAATGATCATGAATCCGAACCAGGAGGTGGCCAGCCCGAAGTGGTTGCTTGCATGTGTGGACGGGAACGAGTATCGGCCTCCACAACCGGCCAGAACGTTGATATGCTCCTGCAGGCTCGGGGTATAGCAGGGCCTGAGCCGGGCCACGAAGGGTTTGATGATGGAGGCGCTGGTATAATCGGTTACCGCTACAGTAAGCAGGCTTGCCATGAAAAAGGGGAGGAGGGCGGCCGGCTTCTGACGGTAGACAAGTACCATCAGGAACAGATAAAGCGGCACCCAGGCATAGGGTTCACGCAGCAGCAGCATCGGCGTATCGAGATAGCTGCTGCGCCCTCCGTCATTGATCAGGGTGAACAGTGCCTTGTCGGCCCGGATGAGGGTTGACCGGAAGTCCATTCGCAAATTTATGGATTTGGCGGTGTGGGTGATTGGAAATATCGGAGCGGGGTAAAACTAACAGTAACGGATAAACGAAAATTCCCGGATTCTTAGCTGCCGCTGTTCAGGCGCTTCAACGATGTTCCGATACGGCCAAGGATTTCCTCCTCGCTCAACGATTCCCCGTGGAAACTCATCCCGGTTATTTTTTCGTAAAGCAGGATGTACCGCCGGCTGATATCCTTGACCAGTTCGTCGCTCATGTCGGGTGGTGCCTGCCCTTCCTTGCCCATGAATCCTTCACGCATCAGCCATTCCCGTACAAATTCCTTGCTGAGTTGCTCCTGTTTTTCTCCCCGGCCCTGCCGTTCTTCAAAACCTTCGGCATAAAAATAGCGCGACGAGTCGGGGGTGTGCACTTCGTCCATCAGCATGATGCGGTTGTTCCAGATACCGAATTCGTACTTGGTGTCGGCCAGAATGAGTCCGCGTTCGGCGGCCAGCTGTTTACCCTGCTCGAACAAGTTTCGGGTATAAGCCTCCAGTTGATCCAATTGCTGTTCGGAGGCAAGTTGCTGTTTCAGAATATCGTTGCGGCTGATATCGAGGTCATGACCCGCATCAGCCTTGGTGCTCGGTGTGATGATGGGCTCGGGAAAAAAATCATACTCCTTCATGCCTTCCGGCAGTGCTACACCGCAGAGTGAACGGCTGCCGCTTTGGTAGGTGCGCCATGCATGGCCGGTAAGGTTGCCCCGGATGACCATCTCCAGTTTGAAGGGAGTACATTTTCTGCCGATGGATATATGCGCGGCCGGAACATCCAGCAGCCAGTTGGGGCAGATAGCTTCCGTGGCCCGAAGCATATGTGCAGCCAACAGGTTGAGCACCTGACCTTTATAGGGAATGGGCCGGGGCAGAATGACATCGAAGGCGGAAATCCGGTCGCTGGTTACCATTACGAGCAGATCATCGCCGATGGTATATACATCCCTGACCTTTCCGGAATAAAAAGCTGTTTGTCCTTCGAAATGAAACGGTGGTCTGATCATAAAGAGGGCAAATTACCCAACCCGTATGATGCTAAAGTTAACATTTCAACAGCCTGTTTGTAAAAAAAAAGGGGGGAATGCCACCGATACCGTTAATTGCCATACATTTATACGAGCCAAAACTTTAAAAACTTATGAGAAAATCATGGAGCCGCCTCGCGGCGCTGTTTTTTGCCTGTGTGCTTTCGCATGCGTCCTTCGCACAAAAAACGCAGATTACCGGTCAAATCGAAAACGCAACCTCAGCCGAAAAACTGGCTGCGGTATCCGTTACGGTGAAGGGTACCGGTGAAGGAACCTTTACCGACAACAAGGGGAATTTCCGGCTGACCGTTCCCTCCCTGCCGGCCACTCTGCTGATCAGCTCCATTGGCTATGAAATGCAGGAAATCGTGGTACGGGATGCCTCGGCCATTTCCCTGAAAATGAAGCCCAGCAATGCGCTTGGACAGGAAGTGGTGGTTTCGGCCACGCGTTATGCCCAGCGCATCATGGAGTCGCCTGTTTCCATCGAACGGATCAGCGCAGCAGGTATCCGTAATTCCGCAGCCGCCTCCTATTACGATCTGATGGCCAACCTCAAAGGTGTGGATGTGACGACCTCATCACTTACCTTCAAAACACCTACCACCCGCGGTTTCGGTGGTAGTGGCAACACCCGCCTCAACCAGATTGTAGACGGTATGGACAACCAGGCGCCCGGACTGAACTTCTCTGTGGGCGGCTTTGTGGGGCTCTCCGAACTGGATGTGGAAAGTATGGAATTGCTGCCCGGTGCTTCCTCGGCACTTTATGGCCCCGGGGGTATGAACGGTACCATCATCATCAATAGCAAGAATCCCTTCAAATACCAGGGTCTTTCCGCCCAGGTCAAACAAGGTGTTATGAATGTAGGCCATCGTTTCCGCGATGCCTCGGGTTATACCAATGTGGCTTTGCGATTCGCCCACAAGGTGAATGACAAGTTCGCCTTCAAGATTGGCGCTGAATATATCACGGCCAAAGAATGGCTGGGATACGATAAAAGGAACTATGCCCGTACCGGACCTAACGGATTCATCAAAGACGGCGACCGCGCCACCGACCCGAACTACGATGGAGTGAATGTTTACGGCGACGAAACCACGGCCGATATCCGGGCCAATGTGCTGAATCCCATTGCGGCTTCAGCAGCCCCCTTCCTCAGGAATTTCATCGATACCCTCAATGGCGGCCGCCCCATCAATGTGTCGCGAACCGGGTATAACGAGAACCAGGTGGTGAACCCCAACACCCAAAACCTGAAACTTTCGGGAGCCCTGCATTATAAGATTACACCGGCTATCGAAGCCGTCATTGCCGGATTCTGGGGTAGGGGTACCACCGTATACACCGGCAGCGACCGCTACAGCCTGCTCAACCTCAATATGGGGCAGTACAAAGTTGAACTGAATCACAAGGATTGGTATTTCAGAGCCTATACCACACAGGAGAATGCCGGTGAAAGCTTCAACGCAACGGTAACCACCCGCCTGCTCAACGAGGCCTGGAAACCCAGCGGCGGACAAACCGGCTGGTTCTCCACCTATGCGCAGGCTTATCTTGCAGGCCGTCTCAATGGGCTGACCGATTTCAACGCCCAGACCGCAGCCCGCAATGCTGCTGATGTAGGCAGGCCCGATGCGGGATCGCCCCGGTTCAAAAAACTTTTTGATTCCCTCCGCGCCATTCCCATCAGCCGCGGCGGCGGACTCTTTGTGGACCGCACCAACCTTTACCAGTTGGAAGGACAGTATAACCTGACCCGGCATACCAGCAAAGTGGCTGACGTGCTGATCGGCGGCAACTGGAAAAAATATGTGCTGAACAGCCAGGGCACTTTGTTTGCTGACCGAAACGGACCCATTGACATTACTGAATGGGGCGCATACATTCAAGCCACCCGCCGCTTCTTCGACGACAAGCTGCGGCTTACCGTCAGCGGCCGTTACGATAAGAACCAGAACTTCGAAGGCCGCTTCACGCCCCGGGTAACCGCCTTGTTGAAAGTAAAAGAGAACAACAATATCCGCCTCAGCTACCAGACAGCCTATCGTTTTCCCAGCACGCAGCAACAATGGATCGACCTGGACGTGGGCGGCAATACCCGTCTGCTTGGCGGCAACACGTTCTTCCTGACCGACAAAGGACTGAACGCGAACACCTATTATCTGGAATCCAATCCTTCGCTGATCACTCCCTATCGACCTGAAACCTTCAAGCCCGAATCGGTCAATTCGTTCGAACTGGGATATAAAGGGCTTCACTTCGACAACCGCCTGATGGTGGATGTGTATGGATATTATGGCCAGTACAGCAACTTCATCACCCGTCGCCTGCTCATTCAGCCCAACAGCGGCAACATCAGCGATGTGATCACCGCCATTGGCAACGGAACTTCCCCTGCCAATGTCGGAAAGATCTACTCCATTCCGGTGAATACCACATCCAAAGTGAAGACCTACGGATGGGGCATCAGCCTCGATTACCGCCTGAACAAAGGATACTACATCGCGGCTAATCTGTCGTCGGACAACCTCACCGATGTGCCGGCCAATTTCAAAACCTATTTCAGTACACCGCCATACCGGTCAAATGTCACAGTCGGCAATTCGTCCTTCGGATATAAGAGCCGCATGGGCTTCTCGGCTTCCTGGCGCTGGCAGGACGCGTTCTTCTATGAGAGCGATTTCACCAATGGCACCGTCAATGCCATCCATACCATCGATGCGCAGTTCAGCTACCGGATACCTTCGGCCAAGTCGGTCTTCAAAATCGGCGCCAACAACCTGCTGAACCAATACTACACCAACGGGGTGGGTAACGCGGTCGTAGGCGGACTCTATTATGTGAGCTTTGGCTATAACATTTTTTAATCAACTTCAACCGGTAATCTAAAAAAGATCAATCATGAAAATAAGAATCCCATTCGCCTCATCGGTTGTGTTTGCCGCGGTCGCGCTGCTTTCGCTTTCTGCCTGCAACAAGCTTGAGCTGGACCCCACACCGATACCGCAACCCGTGCAGGCCACTTCGCCCACGCTTGCCAATCTGCTTGACGATCCGAATTTTTCGCTGCTGAAAGCCACGGTGAACAAGGCCGGGCTGATGGCGCCCCTTGCCGATCCAACGAAGCGCTACACCGTATTTGCCCCCGACAATGCGGCCATTACCGCTTCGCTGACGCCCTTGCTGCCTCCCGGCGTAACTCCTGAGGTATATATCAACAACGTGCTCACAGCCGCCCAGGCCAATGCAATCATTTCCTACCACGTGATACCCCAGGTGATTCCCGCTTCGTCCATCTCCACAGGTTTTCCCAATTTCCAGTATCCCACCATCTTGAATCCGGCTCCGACCGTAAGTCCCTTGTTGCGGCTTACCACATTCCCCAGCGTGCGGCCCGGTACCGGTGCCTGGGTGAACAATGTGCCCATCACAGGAACCAATATTCCTGCGGTTAACGGTATGGTGCATAAGGTTCTCCGGATTGTGATGCCGCCGAGCCAGGATCTTTGGGCCAGAATCAATGCGGAAACCGATCTCACCTATCTGAAGGCTGCCATCAACCGCGCCGACAGTGGTGTAGCTGCCGGAAGCCGATTGCAGGATGCTTTGAACACTGCGGTCAATCCCGCTGCAATCGGAGCAAACCTTACCATTTTTGCCCCCAATGACAATGCCATGCAGGCCTTCCTCACAGGTGCCATCACGCAGGCACTGATCGGACAAGGCTTGCCGGCTTCCGTAGCGCAGGCGCAAGCCACATTCCTGGTGACAACATTCGGTTCAACATTGCTCTCCGATCCTGCCAGCATACCCGTGGTAGGCGGGGCGCTTTCCGCTGTCATCACGCCCACCCTTGCCAAAGGCATTGTCGGCTACCACGTGATCAGTTCACAAGGCGGCACCTTTTTACCTCCCGGTCTTTGTGTGTTCTCAGTCAATCTGCCCACAACCGCCACTTCCGTCAAAACCCTGCTGAATTCAGGAGTATCCATCCATCCAGGGGTTGTGGTACAGGCCACCTTCGCCAGTCCGGCTCCGGGCATATCCGTGGTTTCCTCCGCTACTGTTAAAGGATTGGTGAATACCACCGCTTCCAATGTGGTGGCTCCCGACCTGCACTGCGTGAACGGGGTGATCCATAAAATTGATCAGGTGCTTCGGCCCCAATAAAATATCCATTCTGATTTTTTTAGAAAAGCCTCCGCCCGGGGGCTTTTCTTTTTATACGAAAGTGAAATTACTTTTAGCCCAAAAATTTTCCCGTATAATGCCGATGTGATAGCTGTTTGGACCAATGAAATTGGTACATCACAAATTTGCAGTGAACAGAAAGAATGTTGATCTCACAGGACGCAGTAAG
>CAZZLI010000016.1:0-36184 GCA_964655055.1 uncultured Ferruginibacter sp. | reverse complement strand
ATGTTTTCCTTCGCGGCTTTTGCGTGAAAAAAAATGGTCTGTACTGTGATTGGAATGATTGAATGAAGACGGATAGCCGTCGAAGAAGACGGACAGTCGTCCGTGAGGAAAGACGGACAGTCGTCCGTCTCTACTCATTTCAGATTCACCGGAAACTGCAAAGGCAGCAGCAACTTGATACTGAAGTTACGCCCCATGTTGAACACACCGGTCCGCCCGGTGGCCTCGTTGACCGCAGTATATTTCAACCGGCTGAGGTGATGCTGATAAGCCACATCGGTGAGGTTGGTGGCGGAAAAATACAGGCTGAACAGGCGTTGCTGCCGCTTGGTGTAAACATCTCCTCCCAAACCCAGCCCAAGCAAGGTATAGCCGGGCGTGGCCGTTTCAGTATTGTACGCGGCAAAAATATTGTCCTGCGCGAAATTGTTGTCGAGCGTCAGTTGGGCATATCCGTTGCGGATGGTGCCCTGGCCATGGTTGAACTGGGCCCGTAATTCTGTGAGGAGGCGCGGCGCGGGCATGAAGGGGAGGAAATTGCTGTTCTCTATTTTTTCCCTGAACCTTCCGCTCACAAAGGAGAAGGTATTGGCTATGTGCAACCAATCGAGCGGGTGCGGATGGATGTCGACCGTAACCTCCATACCGCTTAGTATGGCGGCCCGCTGGTCGAAGGTGAATGCCATCAGCGTCTCACCGTCCACATCGATGAGTGAATCGGTGCCGGACGCATTGGCAAGCTTCCGGTAAAAGATGAAGTTGTTGAAATTGTTATAATAGCCCGAAATGTTGAAGGAAGCATGCAGGGTGTTGAACTCGAAGCCGGCATCGAACTGCAGGCTGGTTTCACTGCGAAGGTCGATATTTCCATACTCATAGCGGTTGGTGCCCTCATGCGCGCCGTTGGAGGCCAGTTCCGGAATCGAAGGCGCACGGAAAGCCCGGGCGGCATTGAGTTTCACATTGAGTTGGGGACTCAGTTGGGCAGCCAGTCCCACACTGCCCGACAGATTGGAGAACTGCCTGTTGAATCCGGGATTCTTGATGTCGGTCCCGTCGAGCAGATCGCTCGCGTTCATCGAACGGTTGTCGTAGCGCAATCCCCCGCTCCAGTTCAGCTTGCCGAACTGCTTTTTGGCATACGCATAGGCACCGATGTCGAAAAGCCTGTAATCGGGAATCAGTTGTTCCACGCCGGCATTATTGTTCTGCTGCCGCATACCATTCACCCCGAAAGTGGTGGAGAGGCCATTCTTTACTGCAGGCAGATACTGCGCGGTGTAAGTCAGGGTATTCAGCTTGAAAAACAACTCCCGTTCGTACGGATCATCCACATTGCCGAATTCTTCCCGGTAATTGCGCTGATGGCCCAGAATCAAGTTAAGCTTTCCCTGACCCAGACGGAATGAATTGTCGGAAGTGATTTTGCGGTGCCGGATGCGTTGGTATGGAAACAGGGGCTGGGTGGTGTTGAAGTCGGCATTGGAAGCGCGCACCAGGCCGCCCCCAGCCACCGGCTTGATGAAAAATCCATCCGGATCGCGCTCGCCCTCCACGAGACCGGTCCGCATATCATAATTGCTGAACAGCAGGTGGCTGTATCCCCAGGAACCGTTGTACCCCACATAACCCCCGGCGTTCCGCTGGTTGTATTTGGAATTCAACACCCGGCCGTCATACACGTTGGTGTAATCGGCCGCGGCTGCCGTGGTGGAATACACATTCCAGCTTACCCCCCTGATGTTCCCTCCCCAGTTCAGATGAAGCATGCGTGCCCGGTTATTGCTCTGGTAGCCGCTGAGTATGTTGGCCCGCATCGTATTCTCAGGCAGGGGTACGTTGCTACTGATGTTCACCACGCCCGCCATGGCATCGCTGCCATACACCACGGAGGCCGGGCCTTTGGACACTTCTACCTTGGTGACACTGGCATCATCGATCTCAATGCCATGCTCGTCGCCCCATTGCTGGCCTTCCTGACGCACCCCGTCGTGGATGGTCAGCACCCGTTGATAACCCAGGCCGCGGATCACCGGCTTGGAAATGGAAGGACCGGTGGTGAGCGAGGTCACGCCGGGCAATACCGTAATCGCATCGATGATGTTGTTGGAAGCCTGCCGCAACAAATCCGTGCGACGCATCACCGATACCTGGAAAGGCACTTTTTTCAATTGGGTGGCATTCGACACGCCGGTGACCACCACCGCATTGTTCTCCACGACCGACTCCTCCATTTCAATATCGAGCGTAGTTCCGGGCTGAATGGTCACCTGGTGCGCCTGGGCAACGAAACCCGCATGGGAAAACTCCACCAGCAAACTGCCCTCGGGGAGATTGGACAACTGGTACGTACCATCGGCGACGGTTACCGTACCGCTCTTGATGTCCTCAATGTATACGTTCACACCCTGCAGCGGTTTCTTGGTGGCTGCATCCAACACCCGGCCGGATAAGCGGCCTTTCATATTTTTCAGTTCCCGGAACGGTTCTCCCGGAAATGAAAATCCGTTAGAAAATAAGAACGAGGCCAAAAACAGACCGAAGAACAGTTTTATCATACGTAGATATTTTTTGAAACAATGTTGCAAAATAAAAGAAAGCCGACGAATCGGACAAGATTTTTTTTGATCCGGGAAAAAAGAGAAAAACTAGCGATCGAGGTTTTCGATGATACCCGCGATGCCCTGCCCTCCACCCACACAAGCCGAAACCATCCCGAAGCGCATGTTGAGCCGGGCAAGATCGTGATAGAGTTGGATGGTAAGTTTGGCCCCGGTACAACCCAGTGGATGTCCGAGGGCGATGGCACCTCCGTTGACATTGACTTTTTCCTGAGGAAGGTCGAGCGCGCGCATAACGGCCAGCGCCTGGGAAGCGAAGGCCTCGTTGAGTTCGATAAGATCGATTTGAGCAAGCGTCATACCCGATTTATCCAATACCCGGGGAATAGCTTCCACCGGACCGATTCCCATGATGCGCGGCGAAACACCGGCACAAACACAATGAACCAGGCGGGCCAGAGGCTTCAGGGCCAACTCCTTAGCCAGCCGCTCGCTGACCACAACCACAAAAGCCGCGCCATCGCTGGTTTGAGAACTGTTTCCCGCCGTCACGGTTCCACCTGCGGCAAAAGCCGGTTTAAGACGTGCCAGACCTTCGGGTGTAGTATCTGTACGAACGCCATCGTCTGTATCGATTGTAGTTACACGCTTTTGTTTTTTTCCGGCTTCGTCAAGATAAACTTCCTCAACCTCTACCGGTATGATGCCGCTTTTGAAATGCCCTGATTCTATAGCCCGAGCTGCTTTAAGATGGCTCTGGTAACTGAACTGATCCTGGTCGGCGCGTGAAATGGCATAGTCCTTCGCAACTTCCTCAGCAGTGAGGCCCATGCTCAGATAATAATCCGGATCGGTGCTGGCAATGGAATAAGCAGGTGAGGTTTTCCAGCCGGCAGAAGGTACAAGGCTCATGCTTTCAGTGCCACCGGCGATGATACAATCAGCCATACCGGCACGGATTTTTGCAGTAGCCATGGCAATGCTTTCAAGTCCGCTGGCACAATACCTGTTGATGGTGATACCCGGCGCATGTACACCTACAGCTCTTGCAGCGATGATGCGGCCTACCTGCAAACCCTGCTCTGCCTCGGGCACCGCATTGCCCACAATCACATCATCCACCCGCCCGGAATCAAGCTGGGGCAGGGATGCCAGCAAACCTTTGATTACCGTAATGGCCAGATCGTCGGGGCGGGTGAACCGGAATCCACCCCGTTTGCTTTTGGTGACGGCAGTCCGGAATCCAGCTACGATATAGGCGTCCTGCATAAGCGATTTCTTCTGAATTGATCTGATGTAATTACCTCTGTCGAGACAGTCAAAGTTACCTCATATACCGATTGGATATCTGTAATGGTCCATTTTCATTTGCCCAAACAGCTATCACATCGGCATTATACGGGGGAATTTTGGACTGTTGAAGGATAAATCTCGTTCGTATAATCCGAAAAGCAATCACGAGTATCTTTGTTTGCGATGTACCGGATTCTTCGAAGCCTGCTCTTCCTGCTGCAACCCGAAACAGCGCACTACTTCAGCATGAACCTGTTGAGTGCCTGTTGCCGAATCCGATGGATCAAGGTTATCCTGCGGAAATATTTCGATCCCGGAACAACTTGCGAAGTAAACCTTTGCGGGCTGCGGTTCCGCAACCCTGTCGGACTGGCCGCAGGCTTCGACAAGAACGCCCGCTATCTGGATGTGCTGGAGATGCTGGGTTTTGGTTTTGTGGAAATCGGCACGGTAACGCCCCTGCCCCAGTCGGGCAATCCCAAACCCCGGCTCTTCCGGTTAAGCCGCGACAAGGCACTCATCAACCGTATGGGCTTCAATAACGATGGCATGCAAGTAATTGCCGATCGGCTGAAGCAGTGGCGGAGCATGCATCCGCAACATGCGGCCGGTGAAAATCGTCCACTATCATCAATGCTGATCGGCGGAAATATCGGTAAGAACAAAGCCACCGAAAATGAACAGGCCTGGCAGGACTATACCCGTTGCTTTCTTGCCCTGCATCCTTATGTCGATTACTTCGCGGTGAATGTGAGCAGTCCCAATACCCCCGGCCTGCGCGATCTGCAACAAAAGGAATCGCTGCGCAACATCCTCACCCGGTTGCAGCACCTGAACCGGCAACAGGCATCACCGCCACGACCTATCCTGCTAAAAATTTCACCCGATCTGGACAAGGAGAACCTGAATGATATCATCGACCTCGCCCTGGAAATCCGGCTCGACGGACTGATTGCAACCAATACCACTACCAGCCGCGAAAACCTGCCTGACTCCCGAACAGCAGTTGAAAAAGCCGGAGCAGGAGGGCTTAGCGGCAAACCCCTTGCTGCAAGGAGTACGGAACTGATAAGCCTTATCCATCAACGGGCTGGCAACCGCTTGCCCGTCATCGGCAGCGGAGGTATTTTCACAGCGGAAGACCTCAGCGATAAATCAAGGGCCGGTGCCTCCCTGTTCCAGGTATGGACAGGTTTCGTGTATGAAGGACCGTTAATTGTGAAGAAGCTCATGAAGGCCTTCTGATGGCGCTTCCGCCTCTGATACCGTATAGTCAAAACAGCATCCGGACTCAGGATAACCGGTTGGCTTGAACCGGTATCCTATCTTTGCGCAAAGCCTTTCCCCATGTCGCACCTGTTCAGCAGCGAAAGCATCATCAGCTTCATCATCCTGGTCATTCTCGAAGTCGTACTCGGCATCGACAATGTGATTTTTGTCAGCATCATCATGAGCCGGTTGAAAAAGAAATCAGACCGGAAGAATGCACGCATCATCTGGATGGTCACCGGCATCCTTTCCCGCAGCCTGCTGTTGCTGGGACTTGGCTGGCTGCTCAAGCAAAAAGGGAAGATCCTGTTCGAAATCGGCGATAAAGGTTTCGATCTGGCATCCCTGATCATGCTGGCTGGCGGATTATTCCTGATGTACAAGTCGGTGCGGGAAATCCATGGCAAACTGGAGGGCGAAGATCTGGCACATCAAAACGGAAACAAGAAAGGTATCACCCTTTCGCAGGCCCTGATGCAGATTGTGCTGATTGATGCCGTATTTTCCTTCGACAGTATCATCACGGCGGGCGGTACGGCGAAATATGTGGAAATCATGATTGCGGCAGTTGTTATCGCCATGGTTGTCATGTTCCTGTTCAGCCCCGGTATAGCGGCCTTCATCCACAAGCATCCTTCGCTGAAAATGCTGGCCCTCTCCTTTCTGGTGATGATCGGACTCAGCCTGATCATCGAGGGGTGGGACAGTGAGGCAGCCCATCAACTTCACCTTAAAAATTACATCTACTTCGGCATGGCCTTCTCCTTCACCGTGGAAATGCTGAACATGAAACTCCGGAAAGTACAATTGAAACGAGTCGTGGAACTGAACGAACCCCGTCTTGAAACGAGAGTTCCGCCCGACGATCAGGCACATTAAGGCTTATGCGGAATACTGACGAAGCAATACCGCAGCAGTGATGGCAGCGGTCTCGGTCCTCAACCGGTTTTCACCAAGGGAAACTTCCTCACAGCCCTTTTTAACAGCTTCGGCGATTTCTTCAGGAGTGAAATCCCCTTCCGGGCCAATCAGCATCAGGATACTTGAATTACGCTTCCTGTCAGGTTTCATCACTAAAGACAAGGGCGTTCGATTCCGCTCGTTCAGGCAATGCCCAATGAATTTTTGGGCATATCCTGATGAATTTGAAAGCAAGTCCTGCAGCAGCTGCGGTTCAGATAAGCGCGTTTGATGCGCCTGCCGCGATTGCAACATGGCGCTTACCAGAATACTGTTGAAGCGCTCCTTTTTGAACGAAGCTTTTTCGCTTCTTGTGCAGTGGACAGGAATCACCTGATAGATACCCAGTTCAGCAGCTTTTTCCAGCAGCCATTCAAACCTTGCCGTATTCTTCAGCAGGGAAACGCAGAGGGTGATTTCGGGAAAACAGGTAGGCAGATGACGAACAGCGGAAATTTCCACTTCACATCGTTTGCGGTCATCAACTGCAATCACAGCTTCCGCCTCTAGCCCCTTGCCGTCGGTGAGCAGCAGGCGTTCGCCGGCCTTCATCCGCAGCACCTGGACGATATGTTTTGAGGTCGTTTCGTCCAACAGGAGTTGACTACCCGAAACGGAACCAAGTAATTCACTATGGAAATAAGGCAAAGCCATGATGATGGCTGCGAAGATACGCTGCAGGAAAACCCAACCTGAAAAACCCCTTTCCGAACCGATGATCAACGATCCATCGGCGGGAAGGGTCCTGCCGGATCGAAGCCATCATCGTTCATGCGGCTGCCCTTTTGAATGTAAAGGCGGGCATTGTCGTTTTCGCCCGGACTGGAGATAGACCGGAAATTTCCGGGACGCTGTGCCGGAGGACCGTCCTGATTCTCCATTTCCACAAACTTCTGGATATCGAGCCGGGCCCTGAGTTTTATGGTTTCGAGGCTGCCGTTACGGTGCTTGGCGATTTTCACATGCGTCTCCCCCTTGATGGAATCGCCATGCTCATCAACATCCAATTCATAATAATCAAGACGGTAGAGGAACATCACCAGGTCTGCATCCTGTTCGATGGCACCCGACTCGCGCAGATCGCTGAGCTGAGGCACTTTGGCGCCCTCTTTTCTTTTTTCCACCTCGCGACTCAACTGGGAGAGTGCGATGATGGGTACATTCAGTTCCTTGGCCAGGCCTTTCAGGTCGCGGGATATCTTGCTGATTTCCTGTTCGCGGTTGCCGTTGCGGTTATCGGAGGTTCCCGTCATCAGCTGCAGGTAGTCGATGATGATCAGGCCTACATTGTGCATGTTCTTCAACCTCCGGCATTTGGCCCGCAATTCAAAGATGTTGAGACCCGCGGTATCGTCGATGAAGATGGGTGCGACACTGAGGGGGTTCACGCCCCTTTCGGTCAACTGACGCATCTCGTATTCCTCCATTTTGCCGCGGGAGATTTTTTCAAGCGGAATTTCGCTTTGGGCGCTGAGGACACGCTGAACCAGTTGCACGGAGCTCATCTCCAGACTGAAGAACGCAACAGGTACCGGCTTGGTGGGATGCATGGCAGCACTGCGGGCCAGATTGAGTGCGAAAGCCGTTTTACCCACCGAAGGACGGGCGGCCAGAATAATCAGGTCGGTGGGCTGCCAGCCGAAGGTGACCTTGTCGAGCAGGGGAAAACCGGTAGGCACTCCCGTGAAATCATCATTGCGCGTGCGCAGGTAATCAATCTTTTTAACGGTTTCGATCAGCACCGTCCTGATTTCATCAAAGTTCCGGCGCAGGTGTTTGTTGGTGATTTCAAACAGCTTACTCTCTGCTTCATCCATCAGGTCGAAAGCATCGGTACTGTCCTCATAGGCGATGCCGATCACTTCGCCGCTGATGCGGATCAGTTCGCGCTGGATGAATTTCTGCAACACGATGCGCGCATGCGATTCGAGGTTGGCGGAGGAAACCACGGAGTTCGTGAGTTTCGATACGTAATACGGACCGCCCACCATTTCGAGTTCCTCACTCTGCTTGAGTTGCTCCACCACCGTTAGCAGGTCGATGGGCAGGCTCTTGCCGGTAAGGTCCTGCATGGCCTTGAAGATGCGCTGGTGGGCATCTACATAAAAACATTCGGGTTTCAGGATTTCGATGACAGTATCGAACGCGCTCTTTTCAAGCATTATGGCGCCCAGCACCGCCTCTTCCAGTTCCCTGGCCTGGGGTTGCAGTTTACCGTAAAATAGCGGATTGATTTCGGGTGTGGTCTTTCTTCTGATCTTGCGGTCTTTGTTTAAATCGGTCAATGCCATATTCAGGGTATCTATTGATGTTATACGATAAGTTTTAAAGGCTGGAAACGCAAACTCCGTCGGTTCGGGACGAAGATAAGTTCCGCAGGTTCAACGTCCGAAGAAGCCTCAGAAACAGTCAGGCGGCCTACGGATTATCCACGTCATTTCCACCGGCCAACCGGGGTTTTCCACCGGCTATCCACTTGTAATTTACCGAGTTTCAGTTAGGACAGTACGAAAAGAGGACTGAATTATTCACAAAAAACAGGGGCTTCGATTAATAATTCTTCACCGAAAGCGGCTAAAAATTAATTGCCGGAATCGGCAAATATCCATAAATGCCGCAGGCAAGACCAAGCAGGTCTGGTTCCCCCCTGTTGATAACCATTGGTTATCTTTGCCGCCAGAAAATTACCGCATGATCATAAGCTACAACTGGCTCTCCGACTATATGCCCGAGACGCTTTCCCCGGAGCAATTGTCGGAACTGCTGACCGGAATCGGACTGGAGGTGGAAGCGCTGGAAAAATTCCAGTCGGTTCGGGGCGGACTGCAGGGTGTAGTCATCGGCGAAGTGCTTTCCTGCACCCGGCATCCCGATGCCGACAAGCTTTCAATTACGCAGGTGGATATCGGCAACGGATCGCCCCTGCAGATTGTCTGCGGCGCTCCGAACGTAGCGGCCGGACAAAAAGTAGCGGTAGCAACGGTTGGATGTACGCTTTATCCCCATCAGGGGGAAGCGCTCAGCATCCGCAAAGCAAAAATCCGCGGTGTGGAAAGCCAGGGCATGATTTGCGCGGAAGACGAACTTGGTATCGGTGAAAGCCACGACGGTATTCTTGTTCTTCCTTCCGAGGTACAACCGGGGCAACCGGCTGCCAATTATTTCAAGATTTACGAAGACACTATTTTTCATATCGGCCTTACACCCAACCGCATGGATGCCATGAGCCATCTTGGCGTGGCGCGCGATGTATGCGCCTACCGTTCACACCATCAGAATAAAACCATCCGCGTCAATACGCCCCTGCAAAAAGCATGGCCGGATTCGTTACAGGATGCGCCCATCGGCATTGAAGTGAAGGATGCCGGAGAATGCCCGCGTTATGCCGGCATCTGCCTTTCCGGAGCCAATGTTCAGGAAAGCCCCGATTGGTTGAAAAACCGGCTGCGCAGTATCGGGTTGCGCCCTGTAAACAATGTTGTGGATATCACCAACTACATCCTTCATGAAAGCGGTCAGCCGCTGCATGCTTTTGATGCCGATACGATCCGGGGCGGAAAAGTACGGGTGCAGTGCCTGACCGAAGGAACAGCCTTCACCACACTGGACGGAAAGGAACGCAAGTTGCGGGCAACCGACCTGATGATTTGCGATGCCGAAGGCCCCATGTGCATGGCAGGTGTATTCGGCGGGTTGAACAGCGGAGTCAACGAAAACACTACGAATATTTTTCTGGAAAGCGCCTGTTTCAATCCGGTACAAGTGCGTAAAACCTCCCTGGCACACGGACTGCGGACCGACGCGGCAATCCGTTTTGAAAAAGGCGTCGATATCAGCCAGGTTGTTGCCGTATTGCAACGGGCAGCCCTGCTGATTGCAGAAATCTGCGGAGCGAAAATCAGTTCGCAGCTTATAGATGTGTTTCCGCAACCCCCGGTACGGAAGGAAGTGACCCTGAAGTTCGATTACCTTACCCGACTCAGTGGCAAGTCCTATAAACCATCCGAAGTTTCGGGCATTCTGACCGCTCTGGGTTTTGAGGTAGTGCAACAAAACGAAGCCGCATTGACCGTTGCGGTGCCGTTCAGCAAACATGATATCCGGATTCCCGCCGATTTGGTCGAGGAAATCATGCGCATCGACGGGCTCGACAATATCGCCATTCCCGAAACCATCACCATAGCGCCATCGAAAGGAACAGGATCGCCGGGCCGGGCCTACCGCGAAAAACTGACCGGATACCTGACCGGGCTTGGGTTTCAGGAAATCCTGACCAACAGCATCACCCACTCGGCCTATTATCCCGAGAGCCGGCAACCTGTGTTGGTGAAGATGATGAACAGCCTGAGCAGTACGCTGGATGTGCTGCGTACAGGCATGCTGGAAACCGGCTTGCAGAGCATGGCCCACAACATCAACAGGCAGCAGGGCGACCTGCAGTTCTTCGAGTTCGGAAAAACCTATGCACAAAATGAAGAGGGGGGCTATGAAGAAACCAACAACCTTGCGCTCTTCATCACAGGCAAGCCGGTTCCCGACGGCTGGAAAAAGAAGACTCCGGTATCCGATTTCTATGCTGTTCGTTCCCTTGCGGAAAAACTGCTGCAACTCGGCGGCGGTGCCAACCTCCGTTTTGAAAGCGCGGTAATCGAGGATCTTGACTATGGTTGCCGCATCACCGTGAAAAACAGGGAACTGGCCATCATCGGCAGCGTTACGGCGGTAAAAAGAAAGCAGTTCGACATCAAACAGCCGGTGTTCTATTGCTGCATCAACTGGGACCGTTTTATCGAAATGGCCGGGGCCCAGTCAATCCGGTTCCGGGATATTCCCCGATTTCCCGCCGTGGAGCGCGATCTGGCCATTGTGGTGGACCGCTCCCTTGAATATGCTGCTATTGAGAAAGCGGTGCGGGATGCGAGAATAAGCACACTCATTTCCCTCAACCTCTTTGATATTTTCGAAAATGAAAAGTTAGGAGCCGGCAAAAAATCGATGGCGATGAACCTGGTGTTTCAGGATCCTGAAAAGACCATGACCGACGGGGAAACTGATGCGCTGTTGGCCCGGATCACAGGCATCTTCGAAAAACAATTCAGCGCGGAAGTAAGAAAATAACTATCTTCCCTTTACGGGCTATCAAACCGCATGCACATGAAAGACCTGGAAATACGGTTCAGGAAGGTGTTCGACAAGTTCCAGCAGTTGTTGAAGAACCATCAGGCGCTGCAGCGGGAAAATGAAAAGTTGCGGAACGCAATAGCCGCTCTTAAAAAGGAGCAGGAGGAGATGCGCGAAGCTGCAGAAAAAATCAAACTGGAACGGGATGTCCTCAAAATGTCGGCCGGTTCACTCGACGATAAGGAGAAGAAGGAACTCGACCGCCAGCTGAGCCGCTACATCCGCGAAATCGATAAATGCATCGCCCAGTTAAGCTGAACCTATGGACAACCTCATTCCGGTAAACATCCTCATCGGCGATCGCACCTACCGCATCAAGCTCCTGCCATCAGATGAGCAAGCGGTACGGCAGACCATCAAACTGGTCAACGATAAAATCATCGAGTTCAAAACGCAGTTTGCCGGCAAAGACATGCAGGACTATATCGCCATGGTGATGATCTGGTATGCCACGCAAAGCAAGGGGCAGAACAATACCGAAGCTTCGGATCAGATCAGCGACCTGCTCGGCCGGATGGAGGCGCAGCTTGAAAAAATCGGCTAAGCCCCCACGCTTCCGCATCTCCCTTTTTTAATTAGTTTTGCGTCCGACAATTCAGCATTATGACAGGAGAAACCGAACAAATCAGGACCGATACGGACGGCAACATGCGTAAAGCGGTCAGCCATCTGGAAGGCGAACTGGTGAAAATCCGAGCCGGAAAGGTGAATCCCAACATCCTCGACGGTATCATGGCTCCTTACTATGGTGCCCCCACCCCCATCAACCAGGTGGCGAATATTTCGGTACTGGATGCACGCACCCTTACCGTGCAGCCCTGGGAGAAGAACATGCTGCAGCCCATTGAAAAAGCCATCATCGCCGCCAACATCGGTATCAATCCGCAGAACGACGGCAATACCATTCGTCTCTTCCTCCCACCGCTCACCGAAGAGCGCAGGCGCGAACTGGTGAAAAAATGCAATGCCGAAGGTGAAAACGGCAAGGTATCCATCCGCAACATCCGCCGCGATGCCATTGAAAGCATCAAGAAACTGCAGAAGGATGGCCTGAGTGAAGATGCGGCCAAGGATGCGGAGGCCGGCATACAGGACATCACCAACAAATACATCGCGCACGTAGAAAAGTTGCTGGAGGCCAAGGAGAAGGAGATCATGGCCGTGTAAGTTCTAACGGGAGCAGCTCCCGAGCGAATTCATTTGCTTTTCAATATTCTTCTTCGCGGATTTTCTTGAACCATGATTTGACCCCATCAACCCACAAGGGGGAGGTTAACCCCGAGGTTATGCGTGGCTTTATACGAAAGTGAAGTTATTTTTAGCCCAATAATTTCCCCGTATAATGCCGATATGATAGCTGTTTGGGCCAATGATATTGGTCCATTACAGATATCCAATCGGTATTAGTCTTCTTCTTTGCCGACTCTGCGTATTTTACTTCGCGCCCTTTGTGTGAACCAATAATTCCACGCAGAGTACGCCATGTACCCGCAAGAGCGCGGAAAGATTTCAGTTAACCAAGAACCGAGATAATTCGATGTATCATTTTCTTTGGCCGGCACTTCATTTAAAATTTACCATTTACCACGCAACATTACCCTAAAGGGCACTGCGTTTAATAAATTATCTGAATCAGGAACCACGGGATTTAGGCATTGAGAACCTGATTGTTGGTGACTTCAAACTTCAAACCATTAACCCTTTTAAAACCGCTGAAACTTATTCTTGTCCGGACAACGGCCGTTGCACGTGCTATTACGGGCTGCTTTATTTTATCTTTACGCCCTGATAATGGCCAAGGCGAAAAAAACAAACCCCGAAGAAACTTCCGACCGCTCCTCAATCTCTGTGCAGGGTGCCCGTGAGCATAATCTCAAAAACATCAGCATCAATATTCCCAAGAACCGGCTGGTGGTGTTTACCGGGGTTAGTGGCAGCGGCAAGTCGTCGCTGGCCTTCGATACCCTGTTCAACGAAGGACAAAGGCGCTATATGGAAAGTTTCAACGCCTATGCCCGCCAGTTTCTTGGCGACATGGAGCGGCCCGATGTAGACAAGATATCGGGACTAAGCCCCGTTATCGCCATCGAACAGAAAACCACCAACCGCAATCCGCGCAGCACGGTGGGCACCGTCACCGAAATCTACGACTTCCTCCGCCTGCTCTATGCCCGTGCCGGCGAAGCCTACAGCTACAATACGGGAAAAAAGATGGTCAAGTTCAGCGAGGAGGAAATCGTGCAAAATCTTTTCAGCCAGTACGACGGCAAAAAAATCACCCTGCTGGCTCCGCTGGTCCGGGGCCGTAAGGGACATTACAGGGAACTCTTCGAAGAGATCCGTAAGAAAGGCTTTCTCAAAGTTCGTGTAGACGGCGACGTTAAAGATCTGGTGCCCCGCATGCAGGTGGACCGTTACAAGATCCACGACATCGAAGTGGTGGTGGACCGCATGGCGGTTACCGACGAGATGCGCCACCGGCTGAGCCAGAGCGTGCAAAAAACCCTTCAGATGGGCAAAGGGCTGCTATTCCTGTTGATCAACGACAACAACCAGGTAGTGCAGTATAGCAAGCAACTGATGTGCATCGACACCGGCATCAGCTACGAAGAGCCATCGCCCAACGCTTTCTCGTTCAACAGTCCTTATGGCGCATGCCCAACCTGCCGCGGGCTGGGAAGCGTATACACTATAAAACTCGATTCCGTGTTGCCTGACCGATCCAAAAGCGTAGCCGAAGGAGGCATCGTGCCTTTGGGTGAAGAACGATCCGCCAGTGTGTATCAACAGGTGGCGGAGTTTGCCCGCAAACACAAGATCAGCCTGCAGCAACCGCTTGAAAAACTCAGTACCGAACAACTTGACCTGCTGCTGTTCGGCAACAACGGCGCAGGGCAATCGCTGGCCATCGACGGGGAAGATGATTCCATCCCCAATGAATACACCGGTAGTTATGAGGGTATCATTCCCATGCTCAAACGCTGGTTTTCGAGCACCAACAGCAGTGAATCGTTGCGGGAATGGGTGGAGGCATTTACCGAAATGGCCCGCTGTGCAACCTGCGATGGCACGCGGCTGAAGAAGGAAAGCTGCTGGTTCAAAATCGACAACCGCAATATCGCCGAACTGGGCGATATGAACCTCGACAATCTGGCCGCCTGGTTCGACGGAATGGAGCTGCGCATGAACAAAAAGCAGAACACCATCGCCCGCGACCTGCTCAAGGAAATCCGCGAACGGCTGCAGTTCATGCTCAATGTGGGCCTGACCTATCTGACACTTAACCGCCCCACCAAAACGCTGAGCGGTGGTGAAAGCCAGCGCATACGACTGGCCACCCAGATTGGCTCGCAGCTTCAGGGCATCACCTACATCCTCGATGAGCCCAGCATCGGCCTGCATCAGCGCGACAACCAGCGGCTGATTACCGCGCTCAAGCATTTGCGCGATATCGGCAACAGTGTGCTGGTGGTGGAGCACGACAAGGATATCATGCTGGCCAGTGATTACCTGATTGATATCGGTCCCAAAGCGGGGATACACGGAGGCGCTATCGTTGCAGCGGGTACTCCCGATGAAGTAATAAAATCCAAATCTGAAACGGCCCAGTATTTAAACGGAAAGAAAAAAATACCGGTACCCAATACCCGCAGAAAAGGCAATGGCCATGCCATTGTGCTGAAAGGGGTTTCGGGCAATAACCTCCGTAAACTGGATGTATCATTTCCGCTGGGCAAGCTAATTGTAGTGACCGGTGTCAGCGGCAGCGGTAAATCAACCCTGATCAACGAAACACTCTATCCGATTCTCAGCCGGCATTGCTTCGGTTCCAAAGCCGATGCCCTGCCCTATGTTTCAGTCAGCGGGCTGGAGCATATCGACAAAGTGATTGAAATCGACCAAAGCCCGATCGGGCGAACACCCCGCAGCAACCCGGCAACCTACTGCGGCTTCTTCACCGATATCCGCACCCTGTTTGCCCAGATTCCCGAAGCAAAGATCCGGGGCTATACGGCGGGCCGGTTTTCCTTCAATGTGAAAAGCGGACGATGCGATGTTTGTGAAGGAGGCGGCACACGGGTCATTGAAATGAATTTCCTGCCTGACGTTTATGTGCACTGCGAAAAATGCAATGGAAGGCGTTATAACCGCGAGACCCTTGAAATCCGTTACAAGGGTAAAAACATCAGCAATGTGCTCGATATGACGGTTGAGGAAGCCGTAGAATTCTTTCAGCCGGTGCCTTACCTCTATCGCAAAATCAAAGTACTGCGCGATGTCGGCCTCGGCTATATCACACTCGGGCAAAGCGCCGTAACCCTCAGCGGCGGTGAGGCCCAGCGGGTGAAGCTCTCCACCGAGCTTGGAAAAAAAGATACGGGAAAGACTTTTTATATCCTCGACGAACCCACCACCGGACTGCATTTCCAGGACATCCAGCTGCTGCTGGACGTGGTGAACAAACTGGTGGACCGGGGCAATACGGTGCTGATCATCGAGCACAACATGGATGTGATCAAAGTGGCTGACCATATCATCGACATCGGACCGGAGGGTGGTGATGGCGGCGGGCAACTCCTGTATGCCGGAACCCCCGAAGGGCTTATCAGCATCGGCGAGAGCCATACCGCAAAATATCTGGCTCTCGAATTGGAATGAACGTCTTCATGGACTGACAAAAAAATACCCGGAGGTCATCCGGGTTTTGTTTATGAAAAGTGACATGGAGCAAGGCGCACGAAAGGTTTCAGCGGTAAGGGGCTTTAGCCCTGAAAGAAACGCGTGCCTTTAACTCCTATGCCGGTTATCCTAATGGGGGTCAGAATATCCTTGACATAGCGTTACCGTTTCGAAGGAAATGAACCTCCGTCGGCAGCCTGCAAATCTGTTGATACGGCTTGATTATCGTACAACGGTGACCTGGCCGGCGTATACCGTTCCGGCATCAGCGGCTTTCGATTTGTTGTAAACCATTACCAGCATGAAGCAGGTAACTAATACAACCATCTTGAACAGGACCGGGTTGATGTGCATTCCGTTTTTCATAAAGTAGGATTTATACGTACAGGTTGTTGAATTTCATGCTCGTCATCAGAACCGTGCCGGACAACGCATGCGCATAGCCGCATTCCGCTCGCTTGCTCCCGCATAACCTCCGTTGCCCAGGCGCACACCGCATTTGAACAGCAGTGAAAAATAGGCGTCATCCTGACGGGGATTGCCCCGCTGCACACCGGGCGCGTAACGCGACATGCCGGGTGTTACGATACCCACCGACTTGTCACTGATCTGCCTTGCGATGTATGCGTCGGAAGACGATAGGTTGGCATCGAAGGCGGCAGGGTCGATATAGGTGGTACTCACATCATCGAGATAATCGGTGAAGGTCTTGCGGTAAAGCAGTTCCATGCCAATATGGACATTCTCGCCGATCAGGTATTTGAACCCCGCACCATAGGGCATATTCATTTGCGTCAGTTTGTATTCCTTACGGTCGGGATACTCGGGAAAGCCCTGACCTTCGGTACGAAGCGGCTGCAGGTACTGCCAGACGGTGTTGCCGTTGCCATCCACCATCGATCCCATGGGATTGAAGTGGTAAACACCGACACCGCCGAAAAAATAAGGTTTGAAGCGGCCGTAATAATCTTCATTGCCGCGATTGATGAAATCGAGGGGATAAAATTCAAGTGCACTGTACACTTCCCAGACATTGCTCCGGAAATTAAGGTTACGCTGCTTGCGCCAGAGTTCATCCACACCATGGGTGGCAATGATGGCATCATCACCTTCGAGATAGGTAAGCTGACCGGCTACGCGCAAGCCATACCAGGTGGAGGGATAGATATTGATATAAACGCCCTTCATCATTTTGGTGAACTCATAGTTGAGGTCCTTGATGAAGGTGGTTCCCTTGCCTACTTTGCCACCCAGGTCGCCGAGGAAAAAAGTGGGTCCTGCATTCACACCCATTTCCACATTGATATTTTCAATGCCGAACAGCATACGTTGAGCACTGAGTTTAGAAATGCCTGAAAACGGGACAATCAATATCAAAGAAAGCTGAAGCCTGTAGAGGAAGGGTAAAGGATTTTTCATTCGGCCGGTTTTTTACGCGGGCGGGTGCACACGCGTGGACATTGGACGGATATCCCGGAGGACGTCCTCATTTCAAACGACAGAGGGGATGAAATATTGTATAAAAAGCAGGGCGGGAACAGGTTATAAGGAAGCACGGGGAAGCCTCCAAACAGATTGATGGAAATCCAGGGGAAACACTGTTTTACAACCCCTTGTATTCCATGGGAATATGGGGAATGCCGTCTTCGAGATACTCCGCACCCGACTGACGGAATCCGAGGGATTCATAAAAATTTTTCAGGTAGAGCTGGGCGCCGATAGTGATTTCCCGTGTGTTGAAGAGTTTTTCCACTTCAGCAATGGCCCGCCGCATGAGTTCGCGCCCCGCACCGATCCGTCGGAATCCGGGTGAAGTCAGCACCCTTCCAATACTTGACGTTTCATAGGAAACTCCGGGTGGCAGCAGCCGGCAATAGGCCGCAAGTTGACCGTCCAGCCATCCCATCAGATGCCAGGATCGGGCATCCTTGTCATCCGCATCGAGATAGATACATTGTTGCTCCACCACAAACACTTCACTGCGAAGCCGCATGATAGCATAAAGCTGTTGGGGACGCAACGCATCAAAGTGCTCAAGTTGCCAGTCGGGTTTTGTCATGAGTTATTCTTCTACGAACGGCTTTCAGGGAATCAGCATAACCGGGCTTCAGCGATGAAACTTAATGTGTGAACCCGGTATACAAACCTATCTTTGCCCCAAAATTAACGACTGGATGGAAGGGAAAAAAGCAAAAGAAAGTTTCATAGTGATGAATGAACTGGTATTGCCTAACGATACCAATGTGTTCGGCAACCTGATGGGTGGCCGGCTGATGTACTGGATGGATATTGCAGCGTCCATGTCGTGCAGCGCCCACTGCAATGCGCCCTGCATGACTGCTTCGGTGGACAATATCTCCTTCAAAAATCCCATCAAGCTGGGCAATGTGGTGCATATCCAGGCCCAGCTCACCCGGGCATTCAATACCTCCATGGAAATCCATCTCAAAGTATGGGGGGAAGACAACCTGCACCAGTACCGCTACGAAAGCAATGAGGCCTATTTCACCTTTGTGGCGCTGGATCCCAACCGCAAGCCGCGCCCGGTACCGCCGCTGATTCCTGAAACGGAGGAAGAAATAAAACTTTTTGAAGGGGCCTTACGCCGCAGGCAGATCCGGCTTATTCTTGCCGGAAAGATGAAACCGCAGGATGCTGATGAGCTCAAGGCCCTCTTTACATAACCTGTTCCCGTAAAAGCGTTCAGCTTAAACCATTCAGGATTCAGCTTCTTTCTCGCTCATCAGGAAGGCCTTGATGAAACCATCGAGTTCGCCATCCATCACCGGGCCCACATTCCCTACTTCATAATCGGTACGGTGGTCCTTGATCATCTTGTAGGGATGGAATACATAGGAGCGAATCTGGCTTCCCCACTCTATTTTCTTCTTGGTGGCGTTGGTGGCGTCTTTGAGGGCGTTGCGTTTGCGAAGTTCTTCTTCATAGAGCCGGCTTTTGAGCATGGTCATGGCCTTTTCGCGGTTACCCAGTTGTGAGCGTTCGGTCTGGCATACTACGGTGATGCCGGTAGGGATATGGGTCAGGAAAACCTTGGTTTCCACCTTGTTCACATTCTGCCCGCCTGCGCCCCCGCTTCGGGCTGTTTCCATCTTCACTTCACTGTCTTTGATATCGATATCGATGGAATCGTCAACTAACGGATAGACATACACGCTGGCGAATGAGGTATGCCTGCGCGCGTTGCTGTCGAAGGGGGAAATCCGCACCAGCCGGTGAACGCCGCTTTCGGCTTTCAGGAATCCGTAGGCGAAGGGTCCGTCGAACTGGAAGGTGCAGGTCTTGATGCCGGCGCCGTCGCCGTCCTGCCAGTCGAGTTCGGTCACTTTCCAGCCCTGCTTTTCGCCGTACATACGGTACATACGGGAAAGCATCTGGGCCCAGTCCTGGCTCTCGGTACCGCCAGCCCCCGAATTGATCTGCAATACGGCGGGCAGTTCGTCCTCGGGCTTGTTGAGTGTGCTTTTGAACTCGGCATCTTCAATACCGGCCAGGGCCTTGCTGTAGGCTTCGCGTACTTCTTCCTCGGGAGCATCGCCGCTTTTCCAGAAATCAAAAAGCACGGCAAAGTCCTCCACGGCTGTTTCGGTAGCCGTGTAAAGATTCACCCAATACTCGTTGTTCCGGATTTCCTTTAGGATGGCGGTAGCGCGGGCATTGTCGTCCCAGAAGCCGGGACTGATGGTAAGTTGTTTGTCTTCGGTTATCTTTTGTTGTCGGTTCGCGACGTCAAAGAAACCTCCTCAAGACAAGCACACGGTCTCTTATATCTTTTAAATCTTCAATAGTCATGCTGCAAAAATAGGGGAATTCGACCGCAGGCCCGAAGCATCAGTTGCTGCCAAAAAAATATAAGAGCTGAAGCCCGAGAAACAGGATGCTGCTCCATTGCAGCCAGCGGGGAACAGGTACGGTTTTCTTCCTGATGAAAAACAACAGCAGCATGCTGCAGAGCAGGGCATTGAGAAAAACGGCACAATAGCCCAGAATGACAAGCGTGGCAATAAGAGGCTGATAACCCAGGGGAGCTTCATGAGTACCGGGAACCGTATTGCTCATTTCAATAAACCTCAATAATAGTGTGAACAGAAAAGCGCAGTTGCAAATAAATGTGACTCGGGAGTAGCGTTGCATAGCCAAACAAAATAGTACTTACTATAGCTGTTTCCCCGAAAGCATCGGCACAAAGGAAAAATTATCGAATGTTTCCTCGGTGAACCCGCCATCAGCATTGACAGTAATGCGCAACATCCGCTGGATTTCACCGGCGTCCACCGGTACCACCATCATGCCGCCGGGCTTGAGCTGGGTCAGCAGCTTTTCGGGGATGCGGGGTGCAGCTGCCGTTACCAGTATCTTATCGAATGGTGCGAATTGCGGCAAGCCCTCGAAGCCGTCTAGAAAAAAAAATTTTACCGTAGGGTATTTTGATCGGTAGATGAACTCATGTGTTTTTTTGAACAGGGCCTGCTGCCGCTCGATGGTGAATACCCGTGCACCCAACTCAGCCAGGATGGAGGCCTGATACATGCTGCCCGTTCCTATTTCCAATATCTTGTCAAAAGGCTTGACCTGCAGCAACTGCGTCTGGTACGCCACGGTATAGGGCTGAGAGATGGTTTGCCCCTCTCCGATGGGAAAGGCCCGGTCTTCGTAGGCGGTTTCGTCAAAAGCGCTGTCGAGAAAGCAATGCCGGGGAACCTGGTTCATGGCTGCCAATACCTGCTCGTCGGTAATCCCCTTTTCTCTAAGGGCGTCCACCAGTTTCTTGCGGAGCCCCTTGTGGCGGTAGCTGTCTTCGTAATTTCTCATAATGGTCGGAATAGGATTGGTTCGGCTCAATGAATTAAATTACCCCAACTGCATTTCTTTTTTGATGCGGCCGATTTTTTCAACGCAGGCCTTTTCAGCGGCAGCGTAGCCGGATGCATCGTTCAGCGGCGTCTTCACACTGAAATAAAACTTGATCTTAGGTTCGGTGCCGCTGGGTCTTGCCGAAATCTTCGACCCGTCGGCCAATACGAATTGCAGCACGTTACTTTTGGGCAATTCTATGGAAGAAGTAGTGCCACTGCGGATATCCGTCGCAGTCTGCAACTCATAGTCGAGCATTTTCACCACAGGTACCCCATCAATCGAAACCGGAGGATTGCCTCGGTAAGCCTTCATCATTTCGGCGATTTCAGCGGCGCCATGCATGCCCTTTCGGGTGATGCTTACAAGATCTTCCTGATAACATCCGAACTGCACATACAGACTCAGGAGTTTATCGAAGAGCGAGCGTCCGCGATCTTTTTCATAAGCCGCCATTTCGCAAAGCAGGGCCACAGCACTGATGGCATCCTTGTCGCGTACTTCATTCCCGATCATCAGTCCGAAACTTTCCTCGCCGCCGATCACATAGTGTTCGCTGCCTTCTTTGGCGCGGATCAGGTCGGCGATCCATTTGAATCCGGTAAGAACATTGTAGCAGGCCACGCCGTAATGCGCAGCTAGTTCGTCGATCATATCGGTGGTGACGATGGTCTTGATGACCATGTCGTTGGACTTGGCAATACCTTTTTCCTTACGGGCCTCCATCAGGTAATTGAATGCCAGCACGGCAGTCTGGTTGCCGTTCAGCAACACCCATTCCCCTCCATGGTTTTTGATACCTATGGCCACCCGATCGCTGTCGGGATCGGTACCCAGCAGAATGTCGGCGTCCAGTTCCTGCGCTTTCCGCAACCCGATGGTCATGGCTTCCCGCTCTTCGGGATTGGGATAAACCACGGTGGGAAAATTGCCATCGGGTATGCGCTGCTCGTCAACAATAGTCAGGCCCGTAAAGCCATAGGCTTCAAGCACACGAGGCACCAGGGTGATACCGGTACCATGGATCGGCGTATAAACAATTTTAAGATTGTGCTGCCGCTTGCATACCTCGGGATAGACACTGAGTGATTTCACCATAGCGATATACTGCTCATCAATTTCCTTTCCGACCAGGGTGATGTTCTTTTCTCCACCCGACCAGAGCACATCATCCACCGAAGCGATTTTCTCCACTTCGGCAATCACGTTCTTGTCGTGCGGTGCAACCATCTGGGCGCCGTCGTTCCAGTAAGCTTTGTACCCATTATACTCCTTGGGATTATGCGAAGCGGTACATACCACGCCGCCCTGGCAGCCCAGATGCCGGATGGTGAAACTCAGTTCGGGTGTGGGCCGCAGTTCTTCAAAAAGAAAGACCTTGATTCCATTTGCGGCAAATACCCCCGCCGTGGTTTCGGCGAAAAACCGGCTGTGGTTGCGGCAATCGTGGGCCACGGCGACTTTTACGTCTTCTCCGAAATAGCGTTTCAGGTAGTTGGCATAGCCCTGGGTTGCCATACCCACGGTGTATTTGTTCATCCGGTTGGTGCCTACGCCCATGATGCCGCGCAGACCACCGGTGCCGAATTCGAGGTTACGGTAAAACGCATCGGCCAGTTCATCGGGCTGCTCCGCCTGCATCTGGCGGATAACAGCCTTAGTTTCCGCATCATAATTACCGTTCAGCCAGTCATTAACCCTGTTTAGAATTAATTGATCCATAACGTTTAAAATTTAGAAAGATCAAGGCAGGAAATTTCTCGTTTAGCAACCATTATTTTCCGATGCCCGGGTATTGCGGTAAAAATAACCAAAAAGGATAAGCGCAGCAGCACGAAGACCCGAAATTCAGATGTGCCCGGCGAGACCAAAATACAGGGTTCCTCATCAGTCAAAGCGATAACTTCGCATAAAGAGTGAACATTGAAAGCATCATCTGATCTCTCTCCCATCATTTTCCGTAGCCTTTTTTTCTGCTTCGGGATCTTTTTGTTCCTGATAACGGGATGCCGGACCAAGACTGACGAATACAATAATTCAGATGACCTTACAGAACTCCTGAAGAAAAAACCAGCTGCCTATCATTATTCGTACGACAGCACGAAGTCCGGAGAAGAAAACTTCATCGCAGGCTATATGGATAGTTTCTCCGTTGGCGAAACCTCATTCCGTATCCTTTGCAATCCCGAACCAGGTAGGGAACTGCTGCTGCAAAAAAAGAACGGTGATACCTGGGAAGACAACCTCTACAGTTTTTACGGCATACAGGGTTATATCCGCAGCTTCGATGTAAACCTGGACCGTCATCCCGATTTCGTATTCCTCAACCGGTTTGATTTCAACGCCTACCTCTATGACACTGTAAAGAAGCGCTTCAATTTCTATCCGGTCAACCTGTCTGTAGTTTACGGTTTATTCGACAGTTCACGGAATGTTTTTCATCAGGAGTGGGACCTTGACAACGGAACCTTCTGTACACAGCTTTTCCGCTTCCGCGACAGCCTGACCCATTATTTGTACAGTGCCTACAAATCACCTGAAGTTCCGGTTGCGGGTACGCGAAAACAATTTCGTCTTTACCGTTGTGAAAACGGAAAAATGAAGGACACGGTATTTCTGCGTACTTGTTATGCCGACAGCCCGTTCACTTCGGTCAGCATACAGGAGTTCTGGAAAAGGAATTGTCCTGAATAGAAGGCATATCCTCTTTAAGGCCGCCGCTAAAATGGAATCAACGGGTAGCGCAGGTCTTGCCGAAAGTGATAGACAGGATTCCATTTCCTGCAATGCAGATGTGCTAATTGCCGAAGAGGACCTGCCCTGTGTTCGGTTGTCCGTTCAGCCTTTGCCTGCTATCTGAGAGAATATAGGCCCCACCTGGATCGAGGGCGATGCTTTGCCCGAAATAATCACCGTCAAACGGGAAATCTGATTTGATCTGCCTTGGAGGTGCCGAAGAAAACAAAGCCGATCCGTTACCTCCGTATACATAAACGGTACCGGTTTGTACGTTGTACTGTATGCCCGTTCCGTTGGAAAATTCAATACCACCGGGCGCGGCAATCATCAGTCGATTACTGTTGACAGACACAGCGATACCATATACCGTATTTAGGGAACTGAATGACTGATTGCTCAGATAGACCTGTTCGGCGAGCGACCAAGCGGAGCCGGAACGTTTTAGCACATACACACAGGGCGAAGTATTTGCATAGAGCTGAGCCAGGGGTGCACCTACCGCCAGCAAGGTGCCGCTCAGCGAAACGGAGAGTCCAAACGATGACCCTGCGGTTGTTCCGGCATGTTTGTATTGTTGTGCGAATTGAGTTTCGTTGAGATTGTAAACATAAACGCCACCCTTGTTGGCTATGCTGCCTGCATCCTGATAGGGCGCCCCGACAGCCAGATAATCTCCATCCATCGAGATGGCAAAACCGAAATTATCGCCCGATCCCAGGTCGGCAGGTATAATTGTCTGGTTCCTCGACCAGGTTCCGTTGCTATTGTTCCGGATAAACGTAATCACTTCTCCCTTATCGGTACCATCGGCAAAAGGAACGCCTACAGCAACCATAGGTAATCCGGAGGAGCTGATGGAAATATCCAATGCCATACCAAAATTATCATTGTCTGCGGCAGATGTTCCGCGGGTCAGTGCAGCCTCAAGGTTCCAGTTGGCGCCCGATCTTTTATACACATAGACTTTACCGCGTCCGTTGTTCTTGGTGGGTGCGGATACTGCTGCATAATCGCCGCTGATGGCTACTTTACCACCATAAAGATCGTTGAAGGCCGAGTCGGACGGAAGCAGGCGCACCTGTTGCTGCCAGCCATTGCTTCCCTTAAAGAACACAAAGGCAGCTCCACGATTTTGCATAGCCGGGCCCGACCAGTTTTTTGCACCAATGATGGCATAGTCTCCTGAAATGTCGACTGAGCCGCCGAAAAAAGCACCCGGCAATGCATCAGCAGACTGCCGGCTCTGGGGAGGTATGAATTCCTCGTTCACAAACATGAGACTTCGCCAGCGGCTGCCGTCGAAAAAGAGAAAGGTTCCCTTATCGGTATCAAATACCAACAGTCCGCGATCGGGATTGATGATAGTATTGCGCTGGCTGGTGGATAACCGGGGTACAAGAATACCCTTGTTGTTCGACTGCAGTTCAAGCAATGCACTTGCCTTTGGCGTGTTGGTGCCTATACCCACACTCTGCCCCTGCGCATGAAATGCGAATCCGGAAACGAGGAGGCAGGCAAGACCGCAAAATTTCATCAAAGTCATTTTCATGATAAACACCAAAGCAGTTCGGAGGTAACAATTCGGAAAAAGACAACTCAACGCACGGAAATTCCGCGACAACAATTCAAATGAATATCCAAAGGCAATAAGGCAGCCTTATTAAACTTTTCAACAAGTTGTTAACGAAAAAAGGGGATAAATATTATGCCTTGCTCTCAATTGAAGCCCCGGTTACTTCATCGTTCACTACATCCACCCGGATATATTCCGTCGGACTGGTGGAAACGGAGAGCCCTGCATAATCTAGCGCTACGGGAAAAGAACGATGGGTTCGTGCAACAAGGGCCAGGGTCTCGATACGGGCGGGATAGGCCGCAAGGAGGGGGCTGAGTGCGTAAAGCATGGTGCGGCCGCTGTTGGCTACATCATCAATCAGAATCACCGTTTTACCCGCGCAGGATACTTCAGGCTGTATAAGAATACCTGAAGGATGTTTCTTGTCGATGGAAAGGGCAACCACCCGGATTCCGCCGCCATGAGTTGTTTCAAGCAGACTGCCGATTTTTTGTGCAATCGGAAAGCCGTTCTGACGGATGCCGATCAGAATAAGTTCACCGCCGCCCTGATGCCGTTCAAGGATTTCCATAGCCATCCGTCGTAATTTCTTTTCAGCGCTCGAACGGGTGAGAATGATGTTGCCGACCATAAGCAGAAACTTTGGGTAAAGGTAAATATTCAACCAGGACTCTGACTAAGGCCTTTTTCCTTGGCTCTTCTCCTCAGCCAACCTCCTATCCCCAAACTCACTTTGACAAAACCGAATCCAGCGCACGCTGATAGGCCGGATAGCCGCTGAGATCATTATGGCTGCCGCCTTCAATCGTGACAAGGCGGTCGTAAGGTTTCAATACACGCAACAAGCGAAGCGATTGCCCATAGGGCACTACGCCATCGGAGGTCCCGTGGAATAATAGCACGGGACAATCCGTCTCAGATAAAAAATCCTGAACCGGAAACGAATATTTCGACAACATCCTGCAGGGATATACCGGGGCAAAATGCGAGAGCAGGTCGGGAATGCTGCAATAGGGTGTTTCCAGCAACAAGGCTTTCACCGGTTTTACGGAGGCCAGATAAGCCGCTGTGCCGGTACCTAGCGACTTGCCATACACCACGATACTGTCGGGACTGAAGCGCTGCAAGGACAACTTATGCAGTTGTTCGGCCAGACGGTACATCTTCTTTTCGGTCAGCTCCCCGGTACTTTTCCCGAAGCCGGGATAGTCGGGCATCCATACCTCATATCCGTTTCGGGTGAAATTTTTAGCGAATCGTGCATAGCGGGTGACATTTTGTTGATTGCCGTGAAAGTAAATAACCAGCCCGCGCCGGATCACATTCGTGTCGGGAAAAAAGCGGATCATGTTCAGCGTATCTATTGAGCTGAAGGCAATCTCCGTTTCTTCAAAAGGCTGTTCGAAAGTATAGGGTTGATTCCGGTCGACGGCCTGCGGATGAAACAGGAATTTTTCCTGGAAAAAATACAGCACCGTGGCACCCATCAGGTAGATGATGACGAGGGATACGATCAAACGGAAAGTGCGACTTCGGCGGGGTTTCGGCATCATAAGAGGAAGGATCTTGTTTTTCAGGGCGCGAGAATGTCGCGGATGAAATTATGGTATTCGGGAAAGAAGGGCAGGTTGTTGTGCCCCCCTCCCTCGATGCGGATCAGCGTGATTTTCCGCGGATTGAGCGCCTGCAGTTTCTCGCTGTTGCGGATGGGAATCAGCCAGTCGCGCGTACCGTGCAGGATATAGGTATGGCAGTTCACTTTTTTGAGCCAGAGATCGGTTCGGATATGGAAGCGCAACACCCAGCGCACCGGTAACAGCGGCAGGAACCGTTGTATGGTACTTTTGAAACTGTAATACGGTGCATCCAGAATCAGGTAGCGGGGATCGTTTTCGCTGGCCACTTTGGCGGCGAATCCGCTGCCCAGACTCCTTCCATACACCAGCAGGTGGTTTTCGGGATGTTGTTTCGCCAGGCTGCGGTATACGAATTCCATATCGGACAACATGTCCTTCTCCGTCCGCTTGCCGGTGCTTTTTCCGAAACCCCGGTAATCGACCAGCACCACATCGTATCCGTAGCGAAAAAAATCACGCGCATACTTTGCCCAGCCCTTGATGCTGCGCGAATTGCCATGAAAATACAGCACAAGTCCGCGGGGATTTTCGGTCGTGAAATGCAGGCCATTGATACGCACCCCTTCCGCGACATCAAAAAAAAGTTCCCGGAACGGCACATCATAGCGGTACTCGAAATCCGGATCGAGTTTTTCAGGCTTGAAGATGAACCGCTCCTGGAAAAAATACAGCAATGCCATCAGCAGCAGATAGCCCAAAACGATATACAGCAGAATTTCCGGCAACAGAAAAAATTTGACGGGTAAAGGTAGGAAGACCGCTCAAGTGAATCCGGCTCAGGTTTCGGGGAAACGTCGTTTCCAGGCCTCCGTTCCGCCGGAAAGATTGAACAGGTTGGTAAACGGATATTTTTCGGTCAGCCGCTGAATGGCGATTGCACTGCGGATGCCTTTGCGGCAGTACAGTACAACAGGACGGTCCTTGGGAATCGTTGAAATGTGGTTCGTGATTTCCTGAAGCGGAATCAGCTCACCGCCGAGATTGAAGGCAGTATGCTCATCGGGTTCGCGCACATCAAGCAGCACCGGGGGCTCTTCATCGCGCAACATTGCCGCTAATTCCTCCGGGTTGACTGCATGCATGGGGGCCAAGTCGTTTGGTACGAAAGTTTATCGATAACCCGAACATCAAAACTGCTCTTCCTCCTCATCGTGATAGATACGGTTGAGCTTGAGCTTGCTGACCGGTGCCACAATCAGCGGATATTTCTCCACCACCACATTGCTGAGTGAAAGTCCAAAGCCTTTCTCTTCGCTTAGGGAAAGTTCTTTTACCCAGAAATAAACCTGCATGATGAGGCGCTCGAAAAAGGGCAGTTCATTGTCCTGAGAAAGGAATTTTTCCATCACCACAAACTGGAAGTCGCCCACCACATTGTTCTTCTGCTGGCTCTCGTAGCGGCTGGTCACATTCACCTCTTTATTGGCCACCAGGTCTTCAACTACCTTTTTGAACATCAGGTTGATGCGAGGCGCCACGCGGAAACCCAGCCGGAACTCAACCCGGATGATGTCGTTGGGAATGATATGTGATACCACATAGTCGCAGGTGTATGGGTCATCGAGCGTATCCACATGAACGAACCAGAAGATGTCGGCCCGCTTGGGCTTTCCGCTCAGGATGGAATAGATGATCTTGTGTTCGATTTCCTTGGGGTTGTTGGCGCTGGTCATATAAACCAGGTGCGTAGCGTATTTGGGTACGGAAAGGTCATTGCTCAGTTCCTCGAGTTTTGGCACATACTCCTCCAGTCTTACGAACTCCACATAGCGGTTCTTGATTTTCCGCGCCCGGTACCAGACATACATCACCGTAAACATGATAAACCCGATAATCATGGTAATGAAACCTCCATGAAGGAACTTGTCAAGCAGGGCAATCAGGAAGGAAATTTCTATCAACAGATATAGTCCCAGAAACAGATAGATTAGTCCGGCCTTGACGCGGTGCATCACCAGATAGTTCGCAAAGAGGATGGTCGTCATGATCATGGTGGTGATGATGGCCAGACCATAAGCCGCTTCCATCCTTGATGATTCGCGGAAGTACAGCACTACCGAAATGCATCCGACAAAAAGAATGGCATTGATGGCAGGAATGAAGAGCTGCCCCCGGGCTTCGGAAGGATAATTGATTTTGAATTTGGGCCAGAGGTTCAGCCGCATGGCCTCGTTGATGAGTGTATAGGAGCCGCTCACCATGGCCTGGCTGGCGATGATGGCCGCGGATGTGGCAATGACTACGCCGGGAACCACAAACCAATGCGGCATCAGGTCGAAAAAGGCATTGATGCCTCCGGTTTGCAAAATTTCCGGCGTCATCGTAACGCCGTTGTGATGCTTGAGCAGGCTGGCTCCCTGTCCGAAATAGTTGATGAGCAGGCAGGTTTTTACCAGAATCCACGAGATGCGGATATTGGCACGGCCGCAATGTCCCAGATCGCTGTACAGGGCCTCGGCGCCGGTGGTGCAAAGAAAAACCGCACCCAGCAACCAGAAGCCGTCGGGATAGGTGGACAGGAACCGTACGCCATAATACGGATTCAGGGCTTTGAATACCGCGTAATTGTCCGAAATATGGATAAAGCCCAGTACCGCAAGCATAATGAACCAGATGCTCATTACGGGACCGAACATCTTGCCGATGCTGGCTGTACCGAAACGCTGGGTGAAGAAGAACAGGGTGATGATGGCCAGTACGATATACACGATCGTATCCTGATGCATGAGATGGAAGCGCGGTAATTCCTTCAACCCTTCAATGGCGGATGTTATGGAGATGGGCGGTGTGATGATGCCGTCTGAAAGCAGGGCGGCACCGCCGATCATGGCCGGAATCACCAGCCATCTTTGTCTGCGGCGTACGAGGGCGAACAGGGCGAAGATCCCGCCTTCCCCCCGGTTGTCGGCACGAAGCACCATGATCACATATTTCACCGTGGTAATGAGTGTAATGGTCCAGATGATCAGCGACAGGGTACCGAGAATAAGCTCCTCATTGATGGTACGGCCCTTGATGATGGAATTGAACACATAAAGCGGAGAGGTACCGATATCGCCGTAGATGATTCCAAGGGCAATGAGCAATCCTGCTGCGGATGCCCTGTTGATGTGCTTTGACACTGCGGTGGTTTGGATGAGGCCGTCAGTCCGGGTTTACCGGCTGTCGGGCAATGCGGTGCAAAATTATACCGATTCGTTGGCTGCCGTAATAAATTTTTCAGGGTTTTCGACAGTCCATCATCTGAACAGCCGGAACAGGGGTTGCAGAATTGCCGAGCAAAGAACAACCAGCAATGCCCCTGCCACATTCAGCCATAGAAACGACAGGGAATCAGACAAATAGAGGGCGATAACCGCTGCTTCCGATAACAGGGCCGCGGTGAATACGGCATGGCCCCTGACTTTTTTCAGATAAAAGGCCACCAGAAAAATACCCAGGATTACCCCGTAAAACAGAGAGCCCAGGATATTGACTGCCTCGATCAGGCTGTTGCCCAGGTTGTGGGCGAAAAATGCAACGGCCACCGAAAAAAGCCCCCAGGCCAGGGTGTAGCCCTGTGCTGTCCGGTAGGCCGCGCGTGGGTTTTGATGTTTGCCGAGAAAGGGATGATGGAAGTCGACGATGGTACATGCCGCAAGGGAGTTGAGCGCGGCCGCAATACTTCCCCAGGCGGCCAGAAAGATCACCGCAATCAGCAGACCAACCAATCCCTGCGGAAGATAATCGACCACAAAGCGCAGGAAGATGAAGTTGGTATCGTTGGCCTCATCGCCGGGCAGGGCCTTACGGATATAACTCTTGTATTCACTGCGCAGTTGGCGGCAAGCCCGGGTATCGTTTTGCGCAAGCGCCGCATCATATCGGGCTTCCACAAGCCGCAACGAATCGCGGTAAACCGTCTGTTCAGCCCGAAGCACCCTGGCCTTGTCGAAAAAAACGGGAGCGCGGTGATACTGGTAAAAGGCGAAAACCAGAATGCCGATCAGCAGAATCAGGAATTGCATAGGCACCTTGACAATCCCGTTCATCAGCAGGCCCAGCTTGCTTTCGCGGTCGGTACGGGCGGTGAGGTAGCGCCCTACCTGGCTCTGATCGGTACCGAAATAACTCAGGGCAAGAAAAAAGCCGCCGATAAGTCCGCTCCAGATATTGTATTTGTCTTTCCAGTCGAAATGGCCTTCGGCCGTGAACCCGGTGGTGATGATATTCATTTTGCCTTCACTGCCTGCAACGGCAAGTGCCGAACGGAAACCCGCTTCACCGGGAAGCATGCGCACCACCATCATCCCCGCCAGAAACATACCCGCGAAAATGATGAAGAGCTGCAGTTGCTGCGTATAGGCAACGGCCCGGGCCCCGCCGCTCATGGTATAGATGATGACCAGCCCGCCCATCAGCAGATTGGTGGAGTAGATGTTCCAGCCCATCAGCGAACTCAGAATGATGGCGGGTGCATAGATGCTGATACCGGTGGAAAAGCCCCTGGAAATCAGGAAGAGCGCCGAAGTCAGCGTGCGGGTCTTCAAGTCGAAGCGTTCCTGCAAAAAAGCATAGGCGGTGTAGAGGTTCAGCCGGCGGAACACGGGTACAAAAAAAATGCAGATGACCACCATGGC
Source organism: uncultured Ferruginibacter sp. (assembly GCA_964655055.1). Classification (GTDB taxonomy): domain Bacteria; phylum Bacteroidota; class Bacteroidia; order Chitinophagales; family Chitinophagaceae; genus Ferruginibacter. Next base: position 4,797 of record CAZZLI010000016.1, on the reverse strand, counting down.
TATTGGTAGTCCGAAATAATACTGCACAAAACGCATTCCGTCTGAATAGGCCTGCCCCGGTGCGCTCAAAAACGTGATAGCACTGGCCTGGGTGCCCATGATGCTCAGCAACACCAGATACCAGGGCATGTTGCGGTTGCTGAGAAAATAGCCCTCGAGGTTCCTCGTGGCGCTGCTTTTATAAATGCCGTATGCGATGATGCCGATGAGGGTAATGGCCAGTATGATCCAGTCGGGCGTACTCATAAGGAGTGCATCGGAAGATGCGGAAGGCGTTTAAGGAATGGGCTGATAATGCAGGGTGATCATCCAATACAACAGTACCTGAACAGCCAGTACCAGAAGTACCAGCAGATACCAACGGCGCCAGTATTTTTTGTTATGCTGCATCTCCCGGAATTATCAGTTGTTTAATTATTGTCGTCAGGGTTTTGCCAGCAGGTTGGCCAGCAAACGATAGGCGCCGGGAACTCCGGCGGGTAATTGCCTGAACAATGAAAGGCCTGTATAGATGAATCTGCCCTTGCCGTAGCCCGCCATGATCAGGGCCCCGTCGTGTGCAGCCTCTCCGGCGTCCTGCATGCGGAACAGCGTAACGTAGTTGCTGTCAGTTTTTTCCGCATGATAGACGCTGCGTTCCTGCACCCAGCCCTCAAAATCGGCGGCCGTGATGTAGTTGGGATAACGCATCACCCGATGTTCGGGTTGCAGAACCTCCACCCTTGCCGTTTCATCGGTGATGCGGTTGCGTCCGATACTGAAGTCGTAGGGACCGATACGGCTCTTCACCTGGCTGATGAAATTGCTGGTATTGTACTGCACCAGCAATACACCGCCACGCTGTACATAGCGCATAAGGGCATCGTAGGCCTCACCCATCCATTCATTGGTATTGTAAGCCCGTATTCCGGTAACGATAGCATCGTAGGCCGATAAGTCGCCGGAACGAACATCCGTTTCGCGAAGCAGGGTAACCGCATACCCCATGGCCGTCAGGGCCTGTGGAACCTTGTCGCCCGCACCGGGAATATAGCCAATGGACTTTCCGGCAATCCGGCAGTCGAATGAAAGCGATTGCACAGTCGCATCACGCAGATAGCTGATGGCGGGAATATGGTCGTAGTTGATCTGAACCAGTTCACGGTAGGAAGCTCCGGAAGGGGCATATACTTTGTTCGTGTAAGCGGAACCGTTACCCGCAACCCGGGCCGAAGTAGTGAACGGGAGCTTTATTGTCTGATCTTGTGACATCAGCGTTGCCGGCACCGGTTTACAGGAAGCGGCAGCGGAGCTATTGCAGGCTGAAAAGGTATTCCCGTTCCGGAACGACTTCACTTCAAGTTCCGTTCCGGTTCGGTTGAGGATCAGCGGTGGATTGCAGCGAACCGAAAAAGGAGGAATGATGCCGATCGGCTGATAGATTTCCCCCTTCACCGGATCGGTGAACTTATAGCGGATGGGCAGGGAAAGGGTTAGCGGGAATTCCCTGAAAAACAAGGTGCATTCCGCTGAAACTGGTTCATTTTGCGCAAGCCCGATCTTTCGGCTGTCGGAAACGGTAAAGCTTCCTGGCGCCATGGGCTCATTGAGCCAGTAGGGCTGTGTGGAAATTTTTCCGGGAGCAAAAAAGACATTGATGTTTTTTGATACGGAATTATTGGCGGGCAGGGTGTCGAAGGTGCGGATGGTATCATTGAAGCGTATGCGGGCGCGAAGGTCCAGTCCGCTTCGGTTGGTGACGGTAATACTCAGGGCAACGGTATCTCCTTCAACGATAAGGCGCTTCGGGGCAATAACTTCGGCAAATACCCCGCTGCAATGAAGCATCAACCGTTCCAGTTCACGGAGTTTTTGATTGCGCCAATATGAATCAGGCAGCAGGGAGATGGAACGGTGCAGTGCGATAAGTTCATTTACCGATGCGGAAGGCCTGCTCACATCGAATCGGGCGATGCATCGTTCCACTTGCGTATGGATATGCACGGCACCAATCCGGTCCCAACGGGTATCAACGCCATCCATCAGCGACTCTTTAGGCTTTTCGCCCCGGATGGTTTCGAAATACTCAGTTTGGGCGCCCCGCTGCGCGGGAACCCCGAAGCCCTGGCTCTTATGCTGGCTCCGGCTTAGGGCTGCAATTTCACCATAGCTTTTGCCCAGCAGGGGATTGTAGGCGCCTACATCGGTTTTGAATTGCTCGTCCCGCTGTGTATTGGTACTGCCGAAATTATAGGTGTTCCAGAGCAGTCTTTTGGCACGCCATATACCAAGCCCTTCGCGAAGTTGCTCCGGAAAGCGGGAGGAATCGGCAGCCGCATCAAAGGCCTCACGGGAAAGAATACCCGAAGCAGCATGATGGCCATGGCCGGCGCGGGTATCTTCCGGGAAACGGGCGATGATGATATCGGGACGGAAGGTCCGGATCACCCGCACCACATCGCCCAGGATTTTTTCGTGTCCCCAGGTAGCCAGCGCTTCCTCGGATGTCTTGCAGTAGCCGAAATCGTAGGCCCGGGTGAAGAATTGTTCGGCTCCGTCGATCCGTCTTGCCGCAAGAAGTTCCTGGGTGCGTATCAGCCCGAGGTCGACACCCTGCTCGTCGCCGATCAGGTTTTGTCCACCATCGCCACGGGTGAGGCTGAGATAACCGGTGCGGTAGAGTTTTTCGTTGGCCAGCCAGGCCAGCATCCGGGTGTTTTCATCGTCGGGGTGGGCGGCGATGTAGAGCACCGAACCCAGTACATCGGTTTTCTTCAACTGCAGCAGCAGTTCGGAAGAGGTATAGGTGGGTGGCGTTTGTGCACGTGTGCGCAAACTCAAAAATGCAAGGGCCGAAAGCAGAAGCAGAAAGCGCATGATAGTCGTTTGTACAAAAGTACGTGATTGATGCGCGAAGGTTTATGAAGTTTGATCTATTTAGGTGGGCTCAGCTGGTAGCATATCATTTACGATTTCGCATTTACCACTAAACATTCTCAAAGCCCCGCAATGACACAAAATCATCTTTAAAAGCAATGCGTGTACAATAAAGGCCCTTCGCTTCCGCATCAAGGAAATCTCTAAATCCTGTAAACCCTGATTCAGACAGAAAAATGTTTCAGAGATTCCAACTGTTTCAGGATTATATAAGCCTGGCCAGCCCCTTTAACACTTGCGCTATTTTGTTATCGTTTATTTATCAAATAAAGCACTAATTTTGTTGATTGCTCTCACATAAACACTGATGCCATGTTCAACAAATTTGTACCTTTCTACACTACCCTGATTTTTATGGCCTGCAGTTGCGTTCTTGGAGTCTTGCTCCTTCGGCAAATCCAGTCGAACAATGAACTGAAGGAAATGTATGAACAGGCCAATGCCTCAGGAGGCACCTGCAGTTACAAGCTCACGCGACTTAGCGGTTACAAATACACCCGGCCGCTCATGTATGCGGAACCCGAATGCGAATCACCATCGATGCAAGGCATCAAAGGGCAGCTGGAGCAGCTGATCGGTGATTACCGTGCGCAGGGACTGATCAATAACGCATCCATATACATGCGGGAGTTCAAAAACGGAGATTGGATATCCATTGGCGATGATCAGAAACACAGTCCCGGCTCCCTGCTTAAAATTCCCGAGCTGATCGCTTTTTACAAGATGAACGAGAAAAATCCAGGATATCTGGACACCAAAGTAAAATACGATGCAGCGATTCCCACAACCAAAAAAACCCACTTCCTGTCCAAAAGCATCGAAGTCGGAAAAACCTATTCCATCCGGGAGCTGTTGAAATATATGGTTGAATATTCCGACAACAATGCCACCAACCTGCTTAACAAGATCATTGATATCCCCACATTTAAAAAAGTGTTCACCGACCTGGGATTGCCTGAACCGGACTGGAGTTCAAGCGATTACCCGTTGACGGCCCGTGAATATTCCACCTTCCTCAAAGTATTGTACAATGCTGCCTACCTGGATATCCGGGACTCCGATGCCTGCCTCGAACTCATGCGGAATTCCGAATTCAGGGAAGGCATCCGTGCCGCGGTGCCGGAATCCGTCGAAATTTTAAGTAAGTTCGGTGAAGGCGGTGCCGACGCAAGCCCCGACCTGAGTGAATCCAGCCTCGTAGCAACCGAATCAGGAACATTCCTGCTTACGGTAATGGTCAACGGAAAGGATATCCAACAACTCCCTAAAATCATCCGCGATATTTCGGGAATGGCCTATCGCCAATTCAACGGGTTGAGGACAGGAACAATGTAGATGACATTTTTTATCTGAATCAGGATTCACAGGATTATAAGATTTACTTGATTAGAGCGGGGTCATGCCTTTGAAACGATGCTGTCTGAACCGCTTATCAAACGGATTAAGGTATTGCGCAGATTTTTTGTTCTCAATTCATAAGAGAGGCCGATGCAGCGAGAGCCGTTATGCAGGGAGAGTCGCTATATCGCATGACTCCCATTTTGTCCCTTGTGGTAAACCTTGTACCCCTAGTGGTAAAATACCATACCGCCTTTAGCTGAATTTCTTTGCGCACTTTGCGCGTTCTTCTCTGCGGTCTTTTCGTGAACCATTTTTTCACGCAAAGCCCCTCAAGACTCGGCAGAGAGCGCGGAAAAATTTCGTTTCACCTTGAATTGATTGACTTTTTTGTATGCTCTTCTTCGATCTGCACTGCATGCAAAATTTAACATTTACTGCCTAATACCTGCCCTATTCGGTGATCCGCACAAAACGGTATCCTCCCTTGGTTGCTCCCCCTACCTGCTTGTCATCCTTATCCCAGCCACGGTCCCAGCTGAC
>CAZZLI010000015.1:0-36626 GCA_964655055.1 uncultured Ferruginibacter sp. | reverse complement strand
GAATTAGTCCGGTTAAATCTTCAATAAACCGAACTTTTAGTTTAATTTCGAATACCCGAATTTCTGTACCACCCAAATGAGCACACGCACCCTCCATGTGAAGCTAATCGGTTAAAAATCAACCAGTCCACTTCGAACCCATGCCAAGCCGTTATCTCAAAAATTTTGCTCCCCGGTGGATCATTTTTTGTATTGATCTGGTATTGGTGTCACTGGCATTCTGCCTTTCATTTTTCATAATAAGGCATTTGTCAGTCAATCTGCCTGACTTGATTGGATTTTTCCCGGGTCTGCTGGTAAACTTGTTTATCAGCACCATCAGCATGACTGTCTTCGCTATTCATAAGGGCATTATCCGCTACTCTGAGCTCAAAGACATCATCCGGATCATCAAATTCGCGTTTCTGCAGTTTGCCATCTGGACAGTGGCGTTCAGCGCCGATGTCAAGAGGGTTTTCATTGGAAGCGTCACGCTGCCAATGTTGCTGGTGAATATGTTCGTAGTCATTTTCCTGCTGGCTGCACTTCGCCTGGTGGTAAAGGAGGTTTATTTCCGTGCCATATCCGGTCCGGTAGATTCCAGCAACAAGACCCTGATTTTCGGGGCAGGAATGATGGGTCAGATTACCAAGAAAGTGCTGGAACAGGACCCGAAGATCAGCGCTTCCCTGGTTGGGTTTATAGACGACAGCATCTACAAGATCGGAAAGAAAATCGAGGGATTGCCAATTTACAATGCAGTTGGTGAGGATCTCGTCCGAATTATCAAAGAAAAGAATATCACCCAGATTTACATCGCCATCGACAAACTTTCGGTTGACCGGAAAATCGCCCTCTCCGATGCCTGTGCTCCGTTCAAGGTCAAGATCAACGTGGTGCCCCATACCAACGAGTGGAACCGGGGCCTTTTCCAAAAGAACCAGGTCAAGGAAATGAATATCGAGCAGTTGCTTCAGCGCGATGAGATCGTGCTGCCATCCGACCGCTTCGCAAACGATTATCATCAGGCAACCGTACTGGTCACCGGGGCCGCCGGTTCCATCGGCAGTGAGATCTGCAGGCAGCTGATCAAGCAAAATATCAAAACGCTGGTTCTGCTCGATCAGTCGGAATCGGGACTTTTCGATCTGGAATACGAATTGATGCAGAAAGGTATGTCGAAAGGGCTACGGGTGGAAGTGGCTTCCGTGCGTGACCATCAGCGGGTGAAGAAGGTCTTCGCCGCATATCACCCCGACATTGTTTTCCATGTTGCGGCTTACAAACATGTGCCGCTGATGGAATATTTCTCCAGCGAGGCGGTGCTGACCAATATTTTCGGAACCAAAGTGATCGCTGATCTTTCGGCCGCTTATAAAGTGAAAAAATTCGTATTGGTGTCCACCGACAAGGCAGTGAATCCTACCAATGTCATGGGCGCTACCAAGCGTATTTCTGAAATATACATACAGTCGCTCAACGATCAGATTGAGTCAACCACCCAGTTCATAACCACCCGTTTCGGTAATGTACTCGGCTCCGCAGGATCTGTTGTAGCCACATTTAAGAAGCAGATTGCCGAAGGCGGCCCCGTTACAATCACCCATCCCGACATCACCCGCTATTTCATGACCATACCCGAGGCCGCCAAGCTGGTTTTGGAGGCTGGGAAAATCGGCCACTCGGGCGATATCCTGCTTTTTGATATGGGTGAACCCGTCAAAATCATCGATCTGGCAACCCGTATGATACAATTGGCTGGATTCATACCCGGGAAAGACATTGAAATCCGTGCAACACAGCTAAGGCCGGGAGAAAAGATGTATGAGGAATTGTTCAAGGATACGGAAGCGTTTGCTGAAACGGACCACCCTAAAATTCTTAGGGCGAAAAAAGCAGAGGAAACCAACCCCGACTTCTACCGGATGCTGAACGAATTGCATGAGGTCGCTCTGGCGCATCAAAATGAAATGATTCCACGTTTCATCAGGGAAATGCTGCCTGAGTTCAACCATGCCGTCAACAGACATAAAAAAACAATCAGCGGAGACAAGACTGTCTGAATTCCGGACGATATTAAAGCCAATTAGCAAATGCCGGAGTTATGAACTCCGGTTTTTTATTGGCTATAGAGGGATGCTTCAGTAATTTTGCACTGAAAACTGATTTTTTCAATTCCAATTCTGTTATGTCTACTGCAGCTGCTGATACAAAGCCTCTATTGACCCCCAAGGATTTTGCCACCGATCAGGAAGTTCGTTGGTGCCCGGGCTGTGGTGACTATTCTATTCTTGCACAGGTGCAGAAGGTGATGCCCACCCTCGGCATCCCCCGGGAAAACATCGTAATCGTCAGCGGCATCGGTTGCAGCAGTCGCTTCCCCTATTATATGAATACATACGGTTTGCACAGCATCCATGGTCGTGCCACTGCGGTAGCGAGCGGACTGAAAGCGACGCGACCTGAGCTCAGTGTGTGGATTGTGACCGGCGATGGGGACGCACTCAGTATCGGAGGCAATCATACCATCCACCTGCTCCGCCGGAACTTCGATGTGAACATCCTGCTGTTCAACAACCAGATTTACGGATTGACTAAGGGCCAGTATTCACCCACTTCGGAAGTGGACAAGGTCACTAAGAGCACCCCTTTCGGAAGTATTGACCATCCCTTCAATCCCCTGGCACTGGCCATGGGAGCTGACGCGAGTTTCATCGCCCGTTCAATGGATCGTGACCCGAAGCATCTGCAGGCCATGCTCCTTCGCGCGCATGCACACAAAGGGGCGTCCTTCCTCGAAATCTACCAGAACTGCAATATTTTCAATGACGGGGCTTTTGAGATATTCACTGAGAAAGGAACCAAGCCCGAGGAAGTGCTGTTCCTTGAGCAGGGAAAACCGCTGGTATTCGGCTCAACACAAAACAAGGGAATCAAATTGGACGGATTCAGGCCCGTGGTGGTGGATTTGGCCGAAGGAGCCGCTACCGATGATTTGTGGGTACATGACGAAAAGGATTTTTACAAGGCCCAGATACTAACCCGCATGTTTGATGATCCGACAAAAGAAGGGCATCTGCCGCGTCCTTTCGGCGTATTCTATCAGGCAGACCGCCCTTGTTACGAAGATCAGATGCAGTGGCAGATTGATTCTGTAATTTCCAAAAAAGGTACAGGTGATTTAGACAAATTGCTCCGCGGTAATGAGACCTGGACCATTCGTTGATCCACTCCGTATTTGTTCAATCTAATCTGCTGTTTTGGCCTTAGCCGGTTTCCCGGTTATACGGCTTCCTTCGTAGAGAGCATATTCCAAAAGACGGCAATCGATTTTTCCTGAAAAGAATTCTATGCGTCTGTCTGGCTTCAATCCGATTTTCTTTGCCAGTTCCAGGTTGCCGGTAAAAACATAGCCGGTATATCCTTTGCATCGTTGCTTCAGGAAGTCGCCCATTTTTTTATATGTGTCTTCAAGCTCCTCTGCTTCACCCAGTCGCTCTCCGTATTCGGGATTGAAAAAAATCACTCCGGATTTGCCTTGTGGAATACTGGTCTGTTCAAACGGACAAACTGAAAATTCGATAAGGCTGCCCACTCCCGCAGCACCGGCATTGATTGCTGAAATGTTTATGGCATCGCGACTGATGTCGGTGGCTATGATTTTCAGCCCGGCAGGAACCTTGATCTGCTTTTCGAGTTCAGTCCGGAGCCGGTCATATACCAGTTGCTGATAGCCGTTGATGTGCATGAATCCATAGTTGTTCCTATAGAGGCCTGGTTTCCGGTTAGTGGCAAGCAGTGCGGCCTCGATGGCCAGTGTGGCCGAACCGCACATGGGGTTGATGAAGGGAGAACACCGGTCCCATTTAGTAGCAAGCACCGTGGCTGCCGCCAGTGATTCAAGCATCGGAGCCTTCCCCGGTATTTTCCGGTAGCCGTGTTTGGCCAGGGTTTCACCGGAAGTGTCTGCAAAAAGCTCCACCTGTTCGTCTTGCCAGTAGAGGTGGATTACCGTTTTATCCTGCCTGGGTCCGGAATCAGGTCTTTTGCCGGTCAGTTTACGGAAGCGGTCGGCAATGGCGTCTTTGAGCTTCACATTGGCATAGAGTTCGTTGTTGACCGAGAGATTGTTCACCTGGCTGGTGATGGAGAAATAGCCGTCCTGGGGTATGATCTGTTCCCAATCCAGTCGGCCGGCCTCCCGGTAAAGTTCTTCCCCGTTACGAGCCGTTATGCGATAAAGCGAGAAAAGTACCTGGCTGGCGCAACGAAGATGCATGTTGAGTTTCATGCAATCTTCCAGCGTGCCCGACAGTTCAATTCCGGTTTTGAAGCGATTGACCGGAGTATACCCAAGTTCAATGATTTCCTTTTCAAGCCAGGGAGCCAGCCTGTTGCTGCAGGTGATAATGATTTTCCGGCGAAGCTGGAATGGGTTGGTCATGACCATTCAAAAGTATTGAATTTAAAGTGAGGTATCCGTTTCTTCTTACCGGAATTGCATCAGGCAAGGACTTTGTGATATGGTTTCACGCAAAGTCCGCCGAGGAGATCACGCAGAGAGATGTCGTACTATGTTCACAGAGAAATAGCACCGCTGAAATATAAGCACTTGAACGATAAGGCCTCAGAGAAATCCTATAATCCCCAAATCCAGTGAATCCTGATTCAGACAAGAACGTACAATGCTTCAAAAGTTCAAGCTTGGCCCCCTCAATCCCCCAAAGGGGACAGAATCATCCTGCATAGAATAAAATGATACATAGAAATAACACGGCTCATGGTAAGCCGAAATTTCTCCACGCTCTTGACGGATTCATTGCGTACTCGGCGTGAAAAAATTGGTTCACGCGAAGTTCGCTAAGGAGATCACGCAGAGAGCGCAGAGAGATGTCGTGCTATTTTCACAGAGAAATAGCACCGCTGCAATAAAAGCGCTTGAACGAAAAAGTATGAGGGCTCACAAATCCTATAATCCAGTGAATCCTGATTCAGACAAGAACGTACAATGCTTCAAAAGTTCAAGCTTGGCCCCCTCAATCCCCCAAAGGGGGACAAAATCATCCTGCGCAGAAGAAAATGATATATAGAAATCACGCGGTTCATGGTGAGCCGAAATTTCTCCGCGTTCTTGACGGATTCATTGCGTACTCGGCGTGAAAAAATTGGTTCACGCAAAGTTCGCTAAGAAAAACACGCAGAGGCCGGAGAGGATACACCTATGATCAATCGCTCATCGATGAAATCAGGAAACGCTATGCTAATAGGGCATTCATCATAGTCCTCATTTAATCATATCAATCACAGTTCAGACAAAAAAAATTTAAGCAAAAGCAAAATCAGGGCTTCAAAAGAATTTGAAGACAACGCTTCAGGCTGTCTTTCCAAAAAGGGATTTCCAGTCCGAAAGTTTCCCGAATCTTTCGGGTATCCATCACCGAGTAAGCCGGTCGTTTGGCGGGTGTGGGAAATTGTTCCGTTGGGATGGGATGGACCACAGAGGGACTGCCTGATAATACACGGATGCTTTCGGCAAAATCATACCAGCTGATTTTGCCCTCGTTGGCATAATGATAAATTCCTGCATAGTGTTCCAATGAATTGCCTGGCTTTGTAAGCACGGATGCAATGCTGAGCAGGGCCGATGCCAGATCGGCTGCATAGGTGGGGGCTCCGAATTGGTCGGCCACCACGTTCAGCTCTTTCCTTTCCCGCATAAGCCGCAGCATGGTCTTCACAAAATTGTTGCCGAATGAAGAATAGACCCAGGAGGTCCGGACAATGACAGTGTCGGGATTGTTTTTCAGCGCCAGTTCTTCACCGCTGAGTTTGGATGCGCCATAGGCATTGACCGGATTGACGGGATCATCTTCCCGAAGCGGGGAGGTGGCTGTTCCGTCGAACACATAGTCGGTGGAGATATGGATCAGCGGGATATTCATCTTCCGGCACTCCGAAGCGATACGGCCTGGGGCTTCCCCGTTGATCCTGAAAGCCAGTTCCTTTTCCGATTCCGCCTTGTCAACCGCCGTGTAAGCGGCGCAATTGATGCAGATATCGAACTGATTTTTCCCAAAAAAAACCGGTATCTCTTCAAGGTTTTCAAGAGACAGGGTTTCGCGGGTGGTAAACAGGAAATCAAACTCAGGATGGATTAATGACAATTGCCGCAGTTCCTGTCCCACCTGGCCGTTGGCCCCTGTGACCAGTATTTTCTTTTTCATGGAATAAAGATAAGCAGCCCGTACATTCCTTTTTTCTAATTACCAGGATACTGCTTGATGTGCCGGGACTCAGCTTAAGGCCGGAATACGAATCCATGATGGCATTCGGCCAGGGAATGATTGAGCAGGTCTTTTTCCGCCACCACCGCTTTTTCCGCAGGGATGCCCCAGTCGATCTGTAACGCGGGATCGTTGAACAGCAATCCGCCTTCACTTTCCTTGTTGTAGAAGGCATCACATTTGTACATGACTTCGGCGGTGGGACTTAATACAGCGTAACCATGGGCGAATCCTTTGGGTACGAGCAGTTGTTTTTTGTTTTCGGCGGATAGGTCGATGGAGAAGGACTTTCCGTAAGTGGGCGAGCCATTCCGGAGATCCACAACCACATCGCGGATGGTACCCACGAGGGCGCGTATCAGCTTGGTCTGTGCATGCGGTTCATGCTGGAAATGCAGGCCCCGAATCACACCATATGTTGACTGGGCCTGATTGTCCTGTACAAATACATGCGTTATGCCCTCATTGGCAAAACTGTTCTTATTGTAACTTTCAAAGAAATAACCCCTTGTGTCGTGGAATACCCGGGGCTCGTAAATCAACAGGTCGGGGATTTCGGTTTTGATGAAGGGCATATCCTTTATTTTATTGAAGCGCCATTTTTTCCTGTCCGAACCTGATTTTGAAATGTTCGATGGTTTTTTCCAGGCCGTCCACGAATCGGGTATCGGGTTGATAGCCAAGAAGGTCTTTTGCCAGGGTAATATCGGCCAGGGAGTTTCTGATATCGCCGGCCCGCTCGGCACGGTGTGTAGGCTGCAGGTCGCTGCCGAGTGATTTCTTGATGGCGTTGAAAAGGAAGTTGACAGAGTAGCTTTCCCCGACAGCGACATTGTACACTTGTTTGACCGCCTTGGGGTTCGTGGTCAGCATGCCCCTTATGTTCATCTGCACCGCATTGTCCACATAGGTGAAGTCGCGGGTTTGTTCCCCATCGCCGTTGATGAATACCTTACTGTTCGTCATCATGCCCTTTACAAAGAGTGGAATCACGGCTGCGTAGGCACCATCGGGGTCCTGCCGGGGACCGAATACATTGAAATAACGGAAGCCCATCAGGTTCAGCCCATAGACGTCGGCAAATACCTGCGCGTAGAGCTCGTCCGTCTTTTTTGTGGCGGCATAGGGCGAGAGGCAGTTCCCGATCCGGTGTTCCACCTTGGGAAGGGAAGGCTCATCACCGTAAACCGAAGATGATGAGGCATACACGAATTGCTTCACCTTGCAGTCCACAGCCGCTTTCAGCATGTTCACAAATCCGCCCACATTGACTTCATTGAAATAGACAGGCTCCTTGATAGACCGGGGAACGGAGCCCAGCGCCGCCTGATGGCTGACATAATCGATACCGTCGCAGGCCTTGAGGCAGGTTTCCGCATTGCGGATATCGCCTTCCATCCATTCAAAAGCGGGAAATTTCCTGAGTATGTCCAGATTTGCCGAAAACCCATTGGCCATATTGTCGAGTACACGTACTTTTTGGGCTCCATGGCGCAGGAGATATGCGGCAAGATGGCTTCCAATGAAGCCGGCTCCGCCGGTGACCAGAAAGCTGCTCTTGCTGATGTCGGTCTGGTGGTAAATTTTATCCATGCGGTCAATCGATTTTCATTACAGGTTCATACGGTTTAGCTTTTTGCGCCAGATCGTCAGAGGCTCCAATAGGTCCTGCTTCCCACCTGCCCCCTGAATATGCCTTTCAGGTCGGCAATGATGGCTTTGCTTTTGGTAATGGATGCGAAATAGGCGTCGTTCAAATTTTTATAGGGTTGATGCGGAACCGTAACAATAACCGCATCGTAATCCTTGCCTATTTCGGGTACCAGTGAGAATCCGTATTCGTGTTGTAATTCCTCGCTCTCGGCAAACGGATCGGCTACTTCCACCTTCAGCGAAAAGGACTGTAATTCCTTCACCACGTCGGCCACCTTGCTGTTGCGTATGTCGCTGACATTCTCCTTGAAGGTGGCACCCATGACCAGCACTTTGGCGTCTTTCACATTGCCATTATTTACAATGATGTGCTGTAATACTTTTTTGGCCACATAGCCGGCCATGCCGTCGTTGATGTTCCTTCCGGCCAGAATCACCTGGCTGTCGTAACCCAGTTCTTTGGACTTGTACGTGAGGTAGTAGGGATCTACTCCGATGCAGTGACCACCAACGAGCCCTGGCTGGAATTTCAGGAAGTTCCATTTGGTTCCGGCGGCTTCCAGCACTTCATAGGTGTTGATGTTCATCTTGTCGAATATGATGGATAACTCGTTCATCAGGGCGATGTTCAGATCGCGTTGGGTGTTTTCAATGATTTTTGCCGCCTCGGCCACTTTGATGGAGGAGGCCCTGTGGACACCTGCGCTGACAACCAGTTCATAGACCTTGGTAATCACCTCGAGGGATTCGGCATCGCAACCGCTCACTACCTTCACAATCTTGGTGAGGGTATGTTCTTTGTCGCCCGGATTGATGCGCTCAGGAGAATAGCCCAGTTTGAAATCGCTGATATTCTTGAGTCCTGAAAGCTTTTCTATGATTGGCAGGCAGTCTTCTTCTGTGCAGCCGGGATACACGGTACTTTCAAAAACCACATAATCGCCTTTCTTGATCACTTTGCCGATGGTTTCACTGGCGCGTTGAACAGGAATCAGGTCGGGGACATTATGCTCGTCCACGGGTGTCGGAACCGCTACGATGAAGAAACTGGCTTCTCTAAGTTCATCCAGGTTGTTGGTGAAATGGATGTCACAGCCTTCAAAAGCCTCTTTTTCCAGTTCCTGGCTGGGGTCGATGCCGTTGCGCATCATCTCCACCCGCTTGGCATTGATGTCGAAGCCGATGACTTTGATTTTTTTGGCGAACTCCAGTGCGATGGGAAGCCCCACATAGCCGAGGCCGATGACCGCGAGTTTCTTTTTCTTATCAATCAGTTCCTGATACATGATGGCTGAGGTTCGGTTGGTTATGATTATTGCAGTCCTTTTTACTTATTTATAATGCTTTGCGTTGAAACTCCTTGGGCTGTTTGATCAACTCTTCCTTCGGCAAGGACTTGAAATATTCGTAGGTTATTTTCAGCCCTTCGGCCCGCCCAATCTTGGGCTCCCATCCTAATAAGCTCTTCGCTTTGCTGATATCGGGCTGCCGTTGTTTGGGGTCGTCTTTGGGAAGGGGCTTGTAAACGATTTTCTGTTTGGTGCCTGTCAGCTGGATGATTTCTTCCGCAAACTCTTTCAAAGATATTTCATTCGGATTGCCGATGTTGACCGGGTATACGTAATCACTCATCAGTAACCTGTAAATTCCTTCAATCAGGTCGCTTACATAACAGAAACTGCGGGTTTGTGATCCGTCTCCGAATACGGTAAGGTCTTCTCCACGGAGTGCCTGTCCGATGAATGCCGGAAGCGCTCTTCCGTCGTTCAGCCGCATGCGGGGTCCGTAGGTGTTGAAAATCCGAACGATACGGGTTTCTACGCCATGAAAGGTATGATAGGCCATGGTGATGGCTTCCTGGAATCTTTTGGCTTCGTCATATACGCCGCGTGGACCAACCGGATTGACATTTCCCCAATAGGACTCGTTTTGCGGATGTTCCAGCGGATCGCCATACACTTCGCTGGTGCTGGCAACCAGGATACGGGCTTTTTTGGCCAGGGCCAGTCCCAGGCAATTGTGGGTTCCGAGTGAACCGACTTTCAGTGTCTGTATGGGTATTTTAAGGTAATCGATGGGGCTGGCCGGAGATGCGAAGTTCAGGATATAGTCCAGATGGCCGGGAACATGGATGAACTTCGACACATCGTGATGGTAGAATTCAAATTCCTTCAGTTTGAAAAGATGCTCGATATTTCGCAGGTCGCCGGTAATCAGATTGTCCATACCGATCACATCATAGCCCTCATGGATGAACCGGTCGCAAAGATGCGACCCCAGGAATCCGGCGGCTCCGGTAATCAGAATGCGTTTGTTGGGCATTGGGTTGATTTGATTCGGGAATTTTTTTATCGGTTTTTCATTTGTGCATCAGCCGATTGTTCTCCTTCCGATGCTGACATAGTGATATCCCAGTTGTTCCATCTGTTTCAGTTCAAAAAGGTTTCTTCCGTCGAAGATGACTTTGCCTGAAAGCAGGTTGCCGATCTTGTTGAAGTCCGGCGTTCTGAACTCGCTCCATTCTGTGGCGATGACCAGGGCATCGGCGTTTTCCAGGGCCTCATACTGGCTTTTCACCAGGGTGATCTTGTCGCCCATGATTTTCGAAACATTCTCCATGGCTTCGGGGTCGAAGGCAGCAATCGAAGCGCCGGCTTTCAATAGCCCCTCAATGATATAAAGGGCAGGCGCCTCACGAATGTCGTCGGTATTGGGTTTGAAGGCAAGCCCCCATACTGCGAACTTCCTGCCCCTGAGGTCTTCCCCGAAACGGGCGGTTATTTTGGGCAGCAGATGCACTTTTTGCGCTTCGTTTACTTCCATCACCGCATCCAGAATACGGAAGTTGTAGTTTTCGTCGCGGGAAGATTTGACCAGGGCCTGCACATCTTTGGGAAAACAACTGCCTCCATATCCGATGCCGGGGAATAAAAACCGCTTGCCGATCCGCTCGTCGCTGCCGATGCCCTTTCGCACCATATCCACATCGGCCCCCATCAATTCACAAAGCCGGGCGATTTCATTCATGAAGGTGATCTTGGTGGCGAGAAAGGAATTGGCGGCGTATTTGGTAAGTTCGGCGCTTTTCTCATCCATGAAGATGATGGGATTGCCCTGCCGTACAAAGGGTGCATAAAGGTCCTGCATTACCGCTTTGGCTTTTTCCGAATTGGTACCGATGACCACCCGGTCGGGCTTCATGAAATCATCAACGGCAACCCCTTCCCGCAGAAATTCGGGATTGCTAACCACATCGAATTCGACTGTTGTATTTTTTGCGATGGCTGTCCGTACTTTTTCGGCTGTGCCTACAGGTACGGTACTTTTGTCGACGATGACTTTGTAGTCCTTGATCAGTTTCCCCAGATCGTCTGCCACGCCCAGAATATATTTGAGATCGGCGCTTCCGTCTTCGCCCGGGGGTGTGGGCAATGCCAGAAAAATTACAGCCGCATTGCGTATACCTTCTTCGAGGGAAGTGGTGAAATGCAACCGTTCTTCCTTGAGGTTGCGCAGAAAAATCTTTTCCAGACCGGGTTCGTATATGGTGATTTTTCCGGAGCTGAGTTTGTCAATCTTATTTTTATCGATGTCCACACAAACCACCTGATTGCCGGTTTCGGCGAAGCAGGTTCCGGTCACCAGTCCTACATACCCTGTTCCGATTACTGCGATGTTCATTTTCTTGAATATTATGCTGAAAGCAAAACGCGTTAATGCCTGATTATATTGGGTTTAGCCTGAGGAATTCATTTGTTGAAGAACTCCCTGGTTTTTTCTATAATGAAATCCTGCTGCTCCGTTTCGAGTTCGGTATGGATGGGCAGCGAAATCACCCGTTCGGTCAGCCAGTCAGTCAGGGGAAGGTTGAAATCGGCACCGCCCAGAGTTGCAAACATGTTTTGTTTGTGGCAGGGCACCGGGTAATAGATCATGCTTGGAATGCCAGAAGCTGCAAGATGTTGAGCCAGTGTATCTCGGCTTCCGGCGGGTAGGTTTTCCTCCTTCAAAATCAGGGTGTACTGGTGAAACACATGTTTGCCGTAAGCTGCCCTGAAGGGGGTACTTAAGACAGAACTCAATGCTGCGAAGCCCTTATCATAATAGTCGGCCGCTTTTCTTCTGGCATCATTGTATTGATCCAGGTGACGCAGTTTGATGCCGAGAATAGCAGCTTGTACCGCATCGAGCCTGGAATTGCAGCCTACAATTTCGTGGTAATATCTTTTTTTCTGACCGTGTGAAGCGATCATTCGCATTTTTTCGGCGAGCTGCGCATCGTTGGTAAACATGGCCCCGCCGTCGCCGTATGCGCCCAGATTTTTGGAAGGGTAGAAGGATGTGCATCCGATATGTCCAATGCTTCCGGTTTTTTTGATGCTTCCGTCACTGAATTTTATATCAGCGCCAATGGCCTGTGCATTATCCTCAATTACAGCCAGTCCGTGTTTTTCGGCGATGGCCATGATTTTTTCCATGTTGGCCGGATGTCCGTACAGGTGCACCGGTACGATGACTTTTGTTTTTGGGGTGATGGCTGCCTCAACCGCTTCGGGGCTGATACAGAATGTACGGGGGTCAACTTCCACGAATACCGGCTTTAGCCGGAGCAAAGCTGCCGTTTCAACGGTGGCGATATAAGTGAAAGAAGGGGTAATCACTTCGTCGCCCGGTTCAAGTCCAAGCGCCATCATGGCTATCTGCAGGGCATCCGTACCGTTGGCACAGGGGATGCAATGTGCCGAACCGTTGTAGGCTGCAAGCTGGGTTCCGAAATCGCTAACGACCTGACCGCCAATGAATACCGAACTTTCCAGCACACCCAAAACCGCAGCATCCACTTCGGCTTTGATGTGGTGGTATTGGGTGCGGGTATCTACCATTTGCAAGGGTCGCATATCGGAACGATTTTTAATGCGGGCAAAGATAACATTTATGCCCCTAACGAGGGGGGTTAAGGGTTCAAAAACTCTTGGCGGATAGCGCATTTGCTTTAGATTTACCCCAAAAAGCGCATTGGCTTCTTTTCTATACGATCTGGTCGTTGGAGGGTATTTCATGGTCATAAAAGCAGCGGCTTTTTTCAGCCCAAAGGCCCATCGTTGGGTAGCAGGCCGAAGGGAGCTTCGAAAGCAAATCAGTAATTCCCTGAATCGGATTCCCCGGTTTGAAACCCGTAAACGGATCTGGATGCATTGTGCCAGCCTGGGTGAATTCGAACAGGGAAGGCCGGTGCTGGAAGCGCTGCGGGAAAAGCACCCTGATCTGGTTGTTCTGCTCAGTTTTTTTTCTCCCTCAGGTTATGATGCGGTAAAAGATTACCGGGGTGCTGACGCCGTTTTTTATCTGCCGGAAGATAACCGAAACAATGCCCGGTGGCTTGTTGCCATGCTCAACCCTCATCTGGTATTATGGTTGAAATATGAGTTCTGGCGCAATTTCATCAACAAGTTGCATAGTAAGGGAATTCCTCTTCTGTTGCTGGCTGGTCTTTTCAGAAAGCAGCAGCCGTTTTTCCGGTTTTACGGAATTGTATGGCGTGACATGCTGCAGGGGTTCCGGTTTTTCTTTTTGCAAAATGAGGCATCGGCCTCTCTGCTTCGGACCCTGGGCATCCAATCGATGGTGGTATGCGGCGATCCAAGATTCGACCGGGTGCTGGAAATTGCCGGAAATCGGGATTCGCTTCCCGGCATCGGAGCATTCTGCGGCAACCAGCGCGTATTGGTGGCGGGAAGTACCTGGCCGAATGATGAGCAAATTCTTTTGCCTTATTTTTTGGAACATCATGATGCGGTTCTGATTATTGCGCCCCATGAAATAGACCGGGAAAGAATCCTTCAACTGAAAAACCAGTTTCCCGGGGCTCTGCTTCACTCGGAGCTTTCTGAAGGTGGATATAAAACCGACATGCAACAACAGAATCGCGTACTGATTATCGACAGTATGGGAATCTTGTCCAGATTGTATCGTTACGGTCAGATTGCCTATGTCGGAGGTGGATTCAACCGCGGCGGCATCCATAATGTGCTGGAGCCCGCGGTGTACGGGATGCCGGTTCTGTTCGGGCCCGGTTATCAAAAATTTTCAGAAGCTGTGGAGCTGGTGAAATGCGGGGCCGGTTTACCGGTGGGCAATGCGGATGATTTCCGGAAGATGATGGATCAACTTTTTAGTAGTCCGGAGTTGCTTCGCAAAAAATCGAAGGATGCAGCGGAATTCGTGAAATCCCATGGCGGCGCTACTAAAGTGATCCTGGATTATATCGCCGAAAACCGCCTTCTGACCAGCTGATAGAACTGCTGTACCACAGGATGTTTATCGTCCCAGCCCAGTTTGATCTTCAGCTCGCGGCTGATCCAGTATTCGGCTTCGGGCCAGATGGAAAAACTATTGATGGTTTTGATGCTCCGCTCGTACATGGTTTCGTCGCTGCGGAAGAGTTCGTTGATGTACAGGAACCGTTCGTTCACATCGATGCCTTTCTTCAGATCCTTGATGGTCTGTTCATTCAGCGTTTCGCTGACTTCTTTTTGCGGTGTCTTGAGTTTATCGTTGAGTGAGGGTTTTTCTTCCTGAACCGAATCGTTCACTTCCTTCGGGGAAGCGGGCTTGGGAGGCAGGGTGGGAATATCATCTTCCACGAAATCAAAAAGCGTTTGCGGCCGGCCCGACAGACTGATCTGCTGAATGGCTTCAGCATTCTTTTTCAATTCATCAAGTTCGGCTTCTATTTCTGACTCATCAAGTTGTAATTCCAATAGAACTTTCTCTTCTTCCTTGTTTTCAGCAACCGGTGTCGGCGCTTCGGAAACAGGGGTTGGTAGTGCACCGGGCAGGGGTGCTGCGGGCATGGAGAGTACAACGGATTGTCCTGTTATTTGCCCGGATACGGCAGGGTTGAGCGATGCGATTTCCTGCTGCATCATCTGCAGCGTTAGCAGTAATTCGGACGGTGACGCGTTTTGCTGATACTGCTGTTGCAACTTCTCCAGCAGCGTTCCCAATCGTTCCATGTTCATGCTGAATTGGCGGGTGTCCGGCACAAAAATTCTTTTGGGCAATGCCTCAAAACAATAATCTTTGCAACCAGCGTCTAAAGGTACAAACTGGGCGGTAAAAACCTTCAACTATGTTCATCGAACCCAATATATCGGGGGAGCGGCGCGGTTCCATTGAAGTGATCTGCGGAAGCATGTTCAGCGGAAAAACGGAGGAACTGATCCGCAGGCTCAAGCGGGTGAAAATTGCCAACCAGCGTGCCGAAATCTTCAAACCGGCCATCGATACCCGGTATCATGAGGTGCAGATTGTGAGCCACGATACCAATGCCATCAACAGCACACCGGTGGAAACGGCCCAGTCCATCCTGCTGTTGGCCAGTGATGTGGATGTGGTGGGTATCGACGAAGCGCAGTTTTTTGATGCGGAAATCGCTTTTGTTTGCGAACAACTCGCCCTGCGCGGCATCCGGGTGATTGTGGCAGGACTCGATATGGATTATCTGGGAAAGCCCTTCGGACAAATGCCCAACCTGCTGGCCATTGCCGACTATATCACCAAGCTGCACGCCATCTGTGTGCAATGCGGCAACATCGCCAATATCAGCTACCGCAAAACCGCAGCCGAGGGGCAGGTGGTGCTGGGTGAGAAAGATGTTTATGAACCCCGTTGCCGGGTTTGTTATCACAAATGAATCAGTGCTGATTTGCTCCGGACTCAGTTTCCGGCGATATAATGCTCCACATGCATCCGGTTGCTGATGCTTTTGGCGAGGGTAAGTTCATCGGCATACTCGAGCTCACCACCGAAGGCGATACCCCTTGCGATGGTGGTGATTTTTACCGGGTGTTGTTCCAGTTTCTTACTGATGTAGTAGATGGTCGTATCGCCCTGGATGGTGGCGTTGAGGGCGAAAATGATTTCAGAAGGATTTTCCGTGCCTACCCGTTCGATGAGGCTATGGATGTTAAGCTGATCGGGGCCCACGCCGTCCAGGGGCGAGATGATGCCTCCCAACACATGGTACACGCCGTTGAACTGCTGGGTGTTTTCGATGGCAATCACATCGCGGATATTTTCCACCACGCAAATCAACTCCTGCTTTCTTGCCCGGTTGTCGCAAATGCTGCAGGTACTCTGGTCGGCGATGTTATGGCAGCGGTTGCAGAAGGTCAACTGCTTCCTCATCTGTTCGATGGATTCGCTGAAGCGGGTCACTTCTCCCGGGTCGCGGGTAAGCAGATGCAGCACCAGACGAAGTGCCGTCTTTTTCCCGATACCCGGCAAACGTGCGAACTCGTTGACCGCTTTTTCCAACAGGGGCGAGGGAAGTATCATGCTGTAAAATTAGTGGAATCGGGCCTGATACATGACTGTGTTGAACGCGGCATCACAAATCAAGCTCTAGTTCATTCTCCCATTCGGCTTTGACATTCAACCGCTTGTCGGAAGGCACCACTTTTTCCGGTTGCTTCCTGGTTTTGTAATCGCCGGGGTCCCATTGGCCGTTGTTGTTTTCATCATAAAGGATGCGGATCGAATATTCGCCGGGTTCAAAAAGGGCCTCCGTCCATACGGCTGCGGTGATTGCCTGCCGGGATACCATTTTCTGCCCTTGCCAGAACTGGATGATCGGATTCAGGGCCTTGTTGAACTTGGTGGAGCGGATGGTCAGTTTGCCGTAGTCGGTTTTGCTTTTTGTTTTGAATGCAAGCGTATCGGTTTTCAGTGTTGTTTTACCACTGCTGTCGCGCAGTACGTTTTTTGGGATGATGAGTCGGTACGGGAAATCCTGCTGCCAGTTGTTTTTTATGCGGACGATTTTTCGGGTACTGTCCAGGTCAACGCGGTATCCCGAAATTTTTGCCCCCAGGGTATCGGTTAATAGGATGGAATCCAGTCGGGGTTCTTTGAGGGATGCACTGAAACTGAGTTCAAGGTCGTTCAGCAGCGACTGGGTTTTCAGCGTAAGGTTTGTCGTGTAGGCCAGCGCGTTAATCTGCTTCGGGGAAACAGGAGTAGCAACCGGCTTTTCTTTTTCCTTTTCGGCGGCATAGGCCAGCAGCGTTACCGGTGGGGTATTTCCGGATAAGTTGATTTCTTCGGAAAGGAAGGCGAAAAGTTCGGTTGGTGCATTATAGGTCTTGCTGCCGTCATTGTCTTTCAAGGCATAAACCCGGTAGGTGCCGGAGGGCAGGTAGTTGAACCGGAAACTGCCGTCGCCCCTGAGTCTGGTGATAAAGTCGGGTTTGTTTTTTTCGATGGATGAATCGGCAGCGTTCCGGTGCAGCAGCACCATCAGGGTGGAGTCGGTACCGCCTGTTTCAGCAAGCATGACCTTGCCTGAAAGTTCGAGGCTGTCCAGTGCAGGTCCGGTGGAAAAAACATAGGTATAGTTCCTGAACGGATTTCCCTCATTCAGGTCGGCGATGGCTGCTCCGAAATCGATGGCATAGGTGGTGTTGGGCAGCAGGCTGTCTTTCAGTTTTATGCTGATGGTTTTGAGCTTGTTGCTCACCACCGGATTGTTTTTGGGATAGGGAGATACCTGCAGGTTGTTCTGCAGCTCCTTCAGCTCCACATATTCGTTGAATTCAAGCAGGATCTTATTGCCGGTAAAATTGGTGGTCCTTTCCGCGGGAATGGCCCTGACCAGTGCGGGTGGAATAGTGTCTTTGGGTCCTCCGGTAGGCATTCCGATCTGGGCGCAACCCTGGGCCCCTGTCAGGTACCAGAGGTAAACTGCAGGAAGAAAGAGCAGGTTAAGCAGGTGTGCAGCGCGCATCGGGAAAATCATTTCCGGCAGGCCATGCAGTCGGGTCCTCATAGCTTACTCCGACGGCGAAGGCGGGTTCAGGTCTTCTGTCGTTTCTTCATCGGGGTCAACCAGTGCCGTAGCCAGTTTGTTCGATTTTACGAAGGTACACCAGCCGCATTCTTCTTTTCCGCATCCGGTATGAAATTCCTGGCGCTGTATTTTCTGCCAGGTGTCGGTAATCTGCTGTTTGACAGTGGTGATATCGGCTTCGGTCACTATAATCTTGTGCTGCTTATATTCCCCGTCAACCGGCTCCACAAAATCGAATTCGGCGCTGATGGCTGTCCAGGTATTCGTTGTGTCATTATCCACAAGAATCTTGTAAAAAACGGCCTGGCGCCAGTAGTCGCCTCCGTTGGGTGATTTATCCGAGGGCCCTTCCAGTTTCTCCTTCGCCTTCTTGTAGCTGCCCGTCTTGTAATCCACCACATTCACTTCATTGCGGTTGAATTCGATCTTGTCGAGCTTGCCGTTCAGGGGCACCTGATTCACCACCACCTGCCGGATGGCTTTTTCCACCGCCACAATCTTGTTCCACCGGTACACAAACTGGTTGTAGTATTCGGGAAGGATTTTTTCGCCGTAGGCAAGCCTTCGTTCGTATTGCTCGGGGGTGAAGGCCTCCCGGTTCATGTGCATATGCCTTTTGAAATAGCCGAGTAGTTCGTCTGCTGGCGGAAAGACATCGCTATTCTTTTTCATTACGGTGAAGAGGATTTCCATGGCATAGTGTACCGCGCTGCCGAAAGCCATGAATTCGTTTTTCGCACCGGGCACTTTGATCAGGTTCTGGTAATAGAATTTGAGCGGACAGTCCAGATAATTATTGAGATGCGTAATGCTCAGGCTGTATTTTTTCAGCAGGGAGCCGATGTATTCTTTTTCCATCAGCTCGATACGGGGTTTGGCTTTGGCGGTAAACTGCAGGCCGATATGATCAATCAAAAACTCATCGGGCACGGTTTTCGGCGTAATGCCCAGCGGCACTTTCGTAGCCAGTTCGGTGACGAAGCTGCTGCAAACAAGCGCCTTGTCCTGATGGTTCTTTTCCGGATAGGAAATGTATAAATGGGTTTTGGCCCGGGTAATGGCAACATAAAATAACCTCCTGGACTCTTCAAGCGTATCGGCTGCGGAAACACTGTTGACCAGGTTGTCGGGCATTTTGAAAGATCCTTTGCCTTTCCTGCCTCCCTCGTCCCAGATATCGCGGGAACATCCGATGAGAAACACAAAAGAGAATTCGGATCCTTTGGCACTGTGCGCGGTTACCATGTTCACACCCGCTTCGGTGGCCGTGACTTTGAAGAGTGGGATGGCGATGCGGTTGTCTTTCATGCGTTCGAAATTGGCCAGCAATCCGTGCAGGGTCAGTGACTGATTGCGCCGGTTTTCTTCCTTGATGAAGGTATAGAAGGATTGCAGGCATTGCATCAACCAGGGTTTGTGGGCACTTTGCAACACCATCCGGAGGATGCCGGTTTTGCGGATGGTATTTTCAATCAGTTGCTGCAGGGTTTCTTTACCGGCATCGGTGATCAGCTCCTCCAATGCCTCGCTGATTTCCTTTGCCGTAGGCTTGTTGCTGTCGCTGAAAAGATTTTTTTCCGACAAGGGTGATGCGGCAAGCAGCCGGCGGATGGAATACTTCTCGCCTTCGTTGTTCCGGTTTTTTTCATTGGCCGTTACGCTGATTCGGGCCACATCAAGCGGAGCCAGACCGAAGAAATCGCAATGCAGGAGGCGGAACAGCAGGTCGTCGGCGCTGTAGGGGATGTAGCGTTCCCGGTCAATCCAGGTCAGCAGGGTGATGATGTTGTCGATGAAGGGTGTTTTCAGCAGGTCGGTCTTGCGGCGGGTGTTTACCGGTATATTTTTGATTTCCAGCAGGCGGATGATTTCCTCCACCTGTTCGTGGTTGCGGTAAATCACGGCAATCTCTTTTCCGGAAATACCCTGGTTGATCAGCGCTTCAATCTGCCGGACCACATCAACGGCTTCATGAATGGGATTGGGGTAAACGGTGATCTGCGGGGGCGTATCGATGCCTGCAAGATTGGCTTGAGCACAAAGAAGCGGCGCAGTTTCTCCGCTTCCCACGATACGGATCTTGTTTTCCGTGATCAGCTGATGGGCCGCATCCAGTATGGGTTGGGTCGAGCGGTAATTTTCGCGGAGGGTGATGCTGCACAGTTCATCGTGGAAGCGTTTTTCGAACTCGAGCATGTTCCCCACATTGGCATCCTGGAATGAAAAGATGCTCTGGTCGCCGTCGCCGACCACAAAGAGGTTGGGCGCCGGCCAGTATGCGGCGAGCCTTGTAAGCAACAGGTTCTGCGCACGGCTGGTATCCTGGAATTCATCCACCAGCATATACTGCATACGTTCCTGGTAATTGAGCAGCAGGTCGGGGTGTTTTTCAAAGGCATCGAGCACCCAGAGGATCATGTCGTCAAAGGTGTACCGTTCCGCATCCGCCATCATGCGCTGATACCGCGGGTAGAGGTCCACGGCTGCTTTGAGCAGGTTCATTTTATCGGTTTCCTTATCGATATCGCTTTGTTTCGGTTCGCCGGCTTTGAAGGTTTTGTAATTCCTTTTATAGTAGAAGCCTTCTTTGGTGGGCAGTTCGGATACATAGGCATCAATCCGCTCTTTCAAGAACTCGATGGACCAGGCTTCTTTCTTCATCAGGCTGAACAGGGATTTGAGCCGGAACCTGTCGTGATAGGGATCGGCGCTGTTCCGCTTCAGCGGATTGTTCTGATCCATACTGTCGATCAGGCGGTACAGGAGTTCCATTTCCTCCAGGTCGCTTACAGGTTCCAGTCCGGATTTTCCGAACAGGCCCAGGTTGTCCTGTATGACTTCGTTGCAGAAGGAGTGAAAAGTATGGATCTGCACCTTATAGGCTGCGGTGCCGATGATGGAAAGAAGACGCTTGCGCATTTCGGTGGCTCCGTTTTCCGTATAGGTCAGGCAGAGGATGTTCACCGGGTCGATGTCGGCTTCCGTAAGGATGTTTCCTATGCGCAGTGCGAGCACCTGGGTTTTTCCGGTTCCCGGTCCCGCATTTACCATGACCGGTCCTTCGATACTATCTACTGCCTTTCGCTGCAGCAGGTTGAGCCTGCCAAGTTCCTGCCTGAATGTTTGGTCGTTGACTGTCATATTCCAGAAATGGTTTGGGTTGGTTGGTGCATACGTTTTTCCGGTACAAATAAACGGACGTTGATTTCAACCTATTTACAACCGGGTAAAGTTAATTGAACGGTTTTCGGTTTGGGGAAAGCTGACACCAATTTTAACAAAAGGGCGGTTCATTTGTTAGAACTCTATGAGTAAAGTATATAGTTTGAGTACCATCCAGGTGATGCCTGTTTCACTTGAGAAAGCCTGGGATTTTTTCAGCCGGCCGCAGAACCTGCGCGATATCACCCCCTCGAATCTGGGCTTCACCATCCTTTCAAAATACCATGGCGAACGCATGTACCCTGGCCAGATCATTGAATACAAGGTGAGCCCCGTTTTGGGAATCCCTCTTTATTGGATGACCGAAATCACCCATGTGCGCGATGGCGAATATTTTGTGGATGAGCAGCGATTCGGGCCCTACAGCCTCTGGCATCATCAGCATCATTTCCGCAAAGTGGAGCAGGGGGTGGAAATGACGGATATCGTACACTATAAGCTTCCGCTCTGGATTTTGGGCGATATCGCCCACACACTGTTTGTGAAAAAGCAACTGGAATACATCTTTGAATTCAGGCGTAGGCGGGTTATCGAGCTTTTCGGCACTCCCCGCTGATCTGCGCCATTACTGGGCCAGCGATACCCGAACCTGCACACCCGCCCGGGTGTTGACCATCGGCGCACTGGAAGAGATATACGGCGTAACCCTGCGCTGGTCGAAAAATAGTTTGACATTCACCCTGCTGTTCAGGAAGTAATCAATGCTTGGCGTGAACGTGATTTCCTTGCTTCCCATGGTGGGCAGGGTTGTTTGCTGGTCAAGGCGGTTGTTGGTGGTCACGTTGTCGCGCACACGAAAATCGAGGCGGATATTGATCTCGTTGTCAAGTTTGCTGCCGTTCTTACTCAGGAATTTCGGCAGCCACTTGAAATCGCCGAAAAGGGCCAGACCTTTTTTCCGGAAACCGGCGCCGATAGAGAACTCGGTACTGCGTGTTTCGCTCAGCTGGAAGTCGATTAGGCTGAGACTCAGTGTACGCTGCTTGATGTATTCCACCTTGGCCTGTACCTGGTTGGTGAAGGTCATATCGATGCCGAATAGGGGCGAAAACTGTTCCTGCATGGTGATGTTGGGCACGAGGAAGAAGGGGATGAAGTTCTTCGAAACGGTGTCGTAAAACGAGGGATATCCCAGCCGGTCGATATCCTGATACAGCAGTGCCGAGGTGAATCCGTTCATGCTCAGGTTGCCGGTATAACCATGCGATATGGATGCGTTGGTAAAGATCTTGTCGAGACCTTTGATCCGGCTGAGCCCGTTATAGTCGATTTTCCAGTTGGGCATGGGCATGAGGTTGCGGAAGGGATTGGCCCTCATGTTGGGGTTGCTTTGTTCGATGAGGCCTACTGTATTCGGATCCTTGTTGGTATAGGCCGCCACAAAAGCGGGAATCAGCACATCGATGGAATAGCGACTGTATCCGTAGGCATAACCACCCACACCCGTTTGACCGGCCGAATAGGGGTTCTTGACGCCGAGACGTTGCGAAATGATCTGGCGGTAATCCTGGAAACGGAGGAAGGTGGGCGATACCTGGTTCGGGTTGTATTTTTCAAACAGGGTCTGGAACGAGATGTAGCTGATGTCGAAGCTTCCGCCTGCATAAGGGCTGAGGTGTCCGAAATTGTTGCCGTCACCGACAGTGTCTTTGAAGGTTTCCGAATAATTCTTGGAAAAGGTCTTGCTGAGGGTGACCGCAATGCTGAGGTCGCGCACCGGCTCCAGCTGGGCGTTGAACGAAATACGCTGGTTGTAGGTTTGCTGCAGCAGGGTGTTGAATTCGTTGCTTTTGGTCATGACCCCGTTTTTCGCGGCCCGGTTGAGCCAGGCGGTATCGGGTTGCCGGCCGATGATGAAATCGAGCCCGGGCTGCATGCTGTTCCAGTTCTGCCCGATATATTTCGTACTGTCCATGTATCCGGGCAGTCTTGTATTGCCGCTCTCCGAAACGGAGAGGTTGGCCTGCTTCAAACTGCTGATGAGTTTGCCAAACACACGGCCGATTGTACCCACATCGGGAAGTGCGTTCGGGTCCTTGATTTTGCGGACTTTCAGCCTTTTCACTTCCTTGACCTTTTTGCCGTCGCGCATCACCGTCCGGTAAACCGTGTCGGTCCGGGTTTGCCGATCGGCGCGTCCTGCCGCATCGGCGCGGGGTTGGTCGATCGCCCTGAAGAACTTGAACTTGTTATAGATTTTGGTGAAGTCGAGCTGCATGGTCGCTTCCTGGTTGTATCCGTTTTCCAGGATATTGCCCAGGTCGACGGCAAGGCGCGAAGCTCCGATCCAGCGATAGGTGGCCTGGTATTTCAGGTTGATCTGCGTCCAGTCGAGCAGGGGGAATTTCGCGGTAGGCAGCGTATAGGAAAGGTTGGCCGTATGCGAGTAGAGGGTATTCCGTCCGCCCTGCATGAAACGCCGCCAGATGGTATCCTTTTTTTCACGGGTATCGATGCGGCCAAATGGCTCGTCGATGCGCGAGTTGTTGGTGGCCGTAAAGTCGAAGTTGATGGATTTGGTGAAGTTCCAGCGCAGGATATAGTCGCGCTGGAAGGTGAAATACTTGTCGTAGGTCTCGGGAATCTTGTACTTCTCCGATCCGATGCTTCTGGGTCTCAGCGCGCCGAACTGCCTTTGGATATCGGCCCGGAAACCGAGTTGCGAGGGTGCGGGGTTGAAATTGAAATCCTTGATCAGGTCGAACCAGTGTGTTTTTCTTTTCTTGAAGAATTTGATGTTCTTGAACGGCTCGATGAACTTGGGTTGCGGTGCGAAATTATAGCCCAAACCTCCGCGATGCCGGGTCACCTCATTGTTTTCAATAAGCGGACTATGGCTTCTGTTATTGAAAAACGAGTAACTCAGGTCGAGGTTCGAAATGTCATAAATCTTTGGCTTTTTGGTGCCGGTACGGTTTTTCCGGACATTGGTCAGATTCAGTGTTTTGGTGCTGTTAAATTCCACGGCTGCGGAAAGGATTGAATCTCTCCGTTGTGCGGATGTGGCGGCATTCAGTTTGTCCTTGAGTTTGATGTCCATGTCGAACGGATCGTACTGGGGCTTGCTGGTCGATTGCGAATAGCTTGCATACACCGGAATCGAGATGGCGGCTTTTTTGGGAAGCAGTTTGCCGAGTTCAAGGTTTGTGGAAACATCGAACATCAGCAGGTTGTCGCGGTAGCGGTCGTTCACCCGTTGCTCCAGGGTGCCGAATCCTGTGGTGTGGGTGGTCAGCGAGCCCGTTACGGTACCCAGATCGGCGAGGGTCATATCGACTCTTGCCATGGCGGCCCAGGCGCCCTGCTCGTTTATGGATGTCATACGCAACTCGTTCACCCATACCTCACCACAGGCATTGGGATTGTTGACATTTTCCACACCAATGAGGATGCCCCTGATTTCGCCGAGGTTGGGATCGCCCATCACCGAGTAGGTATGCCCGTTGGACTGAAGTTTTTTGTACGGCGAAGTGAACGATGCGCCGGTCGAATTTCGCTCGGCCTTGATCCTGGTCAGTTCACCCAACTCCACATCCAGGCTGTTTTTCGGGTTCCAGAGTGAATCATTATAAGCGTCCGTATTCGGATTGAGTGATCCGATACCCAGCGGCGTCATGTACAGCGGGATCCTGATTTCGTAATAGTTGCTGCCGAAGTCGGGGCCCAGACGGATGATGGCGTTGAGGTCACGGTCTTTGACACTTTGCGGGGTTTTCACAAAGTTTTCGGCGTGGATGAACATCAGCAGTTTGCCGAACTGCCGCAGGTCCTTGTTGGCGAAGGTCTGCTGCACACCCCGGGCATCACCTTTGATGAGGTTGCAGAAACGCAGCGACATGCTCTGCTCGTTCTGCAACAGGTTCACACCGTTGTTGCTTTGGATCTGCTGGCGCTGGATTTCCCGCGGGGTTCGGTAGGGGAGCGGCGAGCGTTTGTCGTTCTCTTCGATGTTCACTCCGTTGACATTGAAATCGGCATTGCTGCTTACGGGAACATAGTTGCCCGTTTCATCGATCTTGAAGGGGAAGCGGCGCCAGATGTTCCGTGTCAGTTCCAGTTTACCGAAGCGCATCACCACGGCGCTGTCGAAGTCGGTGAGGTACATCCGGATGAAGCGGATGGATTTGAAATCGGGGATGTTGCCGATCCGTTTGTTGAAGGAGCCGATGGGTATCCGGAACTGGTACCAGGTTTCCGAACGCGATGTTCCGTCGGGAAGACCGTTGATAGCAACACTTTTTTTGTCAACGATGTAGTTTGAACCGATATTCATCACCGCGTCGGTGGGCGGTTTGATGTCGACGAGGTACTGGAAGTATTCCTCCGACTCGTTCATGGTATTGTCGCGGTTCAGGTCTTCCCCGTCGGGGTAAAGGGTGGCGGCGGAGGAGAACTGCGAGCCATCGTTGATCTGCGAATTGCCCTGTGGGCTGTTGAAATTCTTGTAGCGCTTTACAATGCCGTCGTTGGCAGTGAAGTTCGGATCGCGGTACCAGACATAGTCATCCTGTGAGGGGTCGCGCTGCACATCGTTGAGTGCCTGCGGGGTTACAAAATTCCTGATGTTGTTGATGTAATCCGAGCGCCGCACCAGTTCCGAATCGTTGTTCATGCCGTCGAATCCGATGTCCTGGTAAATCCGGTCGCCGGGGTCGTTGCTGAACGCGTTGGTCACCTGTATGGGATTGAGCGGTACACGGCCCCAGATGGAATTATCGGTCGGCTGGTTGAGGGTGGGTGTCGGCAGTCCGTTCTCGTAAAAGCGGCGGCCATCTTTGACAATGTCTTCGGAAATATTACCCAGGTTGAAAATCAGTTTACCTCCCGAAGAACGGCTGGAATTGGGCCTTGAGGGTACATCGATGAAGGGGTCTTGCAACCAGAACTCGATGAACTCGATATTCGCGGTTTCAAAATCGGTCTGGTCGATGTTGCGCATCAGTCCGCCCCATTTGGTTTTAGGAATGCGGAAACGGTTGTTCGGATCAATATTGTCGGGATCGTCATCGTAGTTGTAAGGCCCTTTTTCGGAGGGGAAGAAGGCCAGGTCGAAGGTGGTGAGCTGGTTTTGACCGAAGTCGGTGGTTCGCTGCGGGAAAATCTCGCTTTGTTTGACCAGGCGTGCACGCGGGTCGCTGAGTTCGGTGCGGTTTTCACCGATGGGGTTGTTGGCACCGCGGAATTGCTGCAGGGCGGGTTCAATCTGGTACCAGGCCAGTTTTGCCCTTGATTTTCCATAATCCAGGTTGTTGTTGAGCGTGGCTTCAGGAAAGAGGATGTTCGTGCCATCAAGTGTGGCTCCTGCAGGCGTGGAGGCGAGGGTCCAGCTGATGGCCGGAAAACGCAGATCGATGCCCGAACGGCTGCCTTCAAAATCGTCGATGTAAACAGTACCACCACTTCCCCTTCCGATTTGCGGGGCGTGACCGGGCTGCAGGTAAGCTGCTTCGCCAAACACATTGATTGATGAGGTGGCGGTGGTGTTGTAGAAAGGAAGTTTGTCGAGCAGTTTGGTGAGCCGGGGCAGTTCATTCCGGTAGTTGAAATCCATACCGTACATGGTATTGCGGATGGGTTCTTCGCCCAGCAGGTTCTTGGTGAAAAACGGTCTTTCACCTAACCGTACAATGGTGCCGCCTATGGCCAATTGTTCCTTTAGGGTGCTCTTGGCCAGATAATCGAGCCGTAGGCCGAGATAGTTCCGTTGCTGTATGCCGAAGGCGGCATTGTTTTCAAAATTCACCTGAACGGGCAGTCCGGCATTGAGGATGGCCTGATTGGTGATTTTGATGGTTCCCAGGTCGTAGTTGATGTCGTAATCGGTTCCTTCCATCAGCATTTGTCCTCCCGCACTTACGGTTACGCTTCCCTTAGGAATATTATAGCCGATGCTGATTTCCGAAGAGCCGCTCGTTCGTGCCGAACCCTTCATGATGAAGCGGTTGAGATTGGGGTATTGCTGTGCCACAGCCTTGATCGAATCATAAAGCGCGTAGTAGATCGTATCCTTTACATTGGACGGAATGGTGTTATAAACCTGTGAAGCCAGGTCGCGCCCAAAGGGTTCGAGTACAGGAAAGACCACCCGGCTGTATTGGGAAAGCACGGTATATCCTTCCACATAGTCGAACACACCATCAGGTTGCGGGTCGTTCTGGTTGTTCAGCCTATCGAGGTTGAGCAGGGTGATCAGCGGTGTGCCCTGGTTTTTATCGCCGAAGGGCACATAGCGTTTCCAGCCCTGTCCGGGTTCCTGATAGAGTACATTAAGTTTGAAATCGGTAGGGGTGAGCTGTCCGTAACCAACGGAGTACACATTCTTCATCATCAGTTGCCAGATGGGCAATGCCACCCGTTGTGAGGTGGCTTTCAAAAGTTTGAGGAACAGGATTTTCTGGGTGGCATTGGAGCTGTCGGGTGGAATGTCCTGCGAAAATTCCCCGACCTGGTAGATTCGGCCATTGTAGGAGTATTGATAAGCCACACCCAGCACTTCATCGGGCATCAATGGCTGGCTGAGGGAGATATAGCCGGCCTGCCGGTTGAACATGTATTGGGTGGAATCGAGTTTGCGGGCGAATGTTTTCTCAAAATCCTGGACCGGCAGCAGCCCCAGTGTCTGAAGATTGCTCACAATCAGCGCAGGATTTCGGTTGTCGGGGTTTTGGATGATTTTGCTATAGAGGTCGTTGATGCCGTTGTACGGAAGATCTGATGTTGTGTTGAGCACATTGATGATAGGTGGCTGGCGGAATGGATTTCCTTCGGCCAGGTCCATCAGTCCAACCACATCGCGGGTGTTGGTTGTGCTGCCGTTGCGGTTGGTTACCCATACTTCCAGGCGCAGCAGTTGAACCGGAGTGGTTACGGCGGGTATCCGTGAAAGTACCTTGTTGTAATTGTTTTTGAAATACTGCCCCAGCAGGAAGTGCCGGTTTTCTTCGTATTCATCGGCCTTGAACTCGATCAGTTGTGCAGCCGCTCCGCCCTGCAGGTTCAGGCTCTGGCGTTGTGAACGCTGGTTGGCGATAACCGCGGTTACATTCAGCTTGCCGAACTGGAGCTGGCTTTTGATGCCGAAGAGCTGTTGCGCACCAGGTATGAATGTGCTGCGGGAGGGGAACTGCACCGCCCCGGCTTCGAACCGTTTCAGGATTTCGTCGTCCACTCCGGAATAATCCAGCTTGAGCTGGTTGTCCTGCCCGAAATTGGCGAGGGTGTTGTAGTTGATGGGAAATTTCAGTTTGTCGCCAATGCTGGCGTTGACATTCACCTGGGCGTTCATGTTGAAGTCGAATCCGCCGTTGCGCCGCGCCCGTTCGGGCAGGGTGGGATTCTTGATGTTTTGCCCCTGGTATCCGGCCAGTACATCCACATTGCCCTGCGGGGTAATGTCGATTTTCCCGTTGCCGAACATCCGGTTGAACAGGTTGTCGTATAGCGAGAGGCGGGGTTTCACCAGTTTCCTGTTCAGCAGGCTCATGGTATTGGCCCTCTTCTGGAAATTGCGGATTTCAGCCATCCGGCCCCGTAAACGCCAGTATTCTTCGGGGGTGTAGGAAACCGGAGTGCGGTAATAGGTATTGCCGATTTTTTCGTACACGGTATACCGTTGTGTTCTGAAGTCGTAGGCAATGGAATCGGTGATGTTCGAAGGTTGCCTGAAATAGAAGGGGTTCTGTTGTCCGCCGCTCAGGAAATCGCCCCGGCGGTCATAAATCGGGTAGGGCAGGGTGCCGAAGAACTGAACGGGGTTGATGGTGTCGATTCCGATGGAGGCCGATTTCGGATTACCGGTGGTATCGGGTTTGTTGACCTGATCGGGATTGTTGCCCTGGTCTTTCTGGGCGGTTGCGGAAAGGGAAAATACGAGAGTGAGGGCAAGCAGGTTCCCGTATACCATAAGGCACTTCAAAGGCAATTTCACTGTCAACGACATCCGGTAATTCAGTTAGCGTAGAGTTCTGTCAAATTGCTTTAAGTGCTTGTTTAATCAAATGTTCTAAATTGGTGATATTTGGTTCTGCCTGAATGGTCTTACGAACGGCGTTTTCAGCTAGGGGGCGGGAGATTCCGAGAGCAATCAGGGCATTTAACGCATCCGCGGTCAAACTATTGCCCTGCGGAGCCCCTGAAACCGTTGTGGCCGGGGCTATTTTTCCCACCTTATCCCTGAGCTCAAGTACCAGCCTTTCGGCCGTTTTCTTCCCGATTCCCTTCACGCTCTCCAGCAAGCGGACATTCCCGCTTGCCAGGGCCGCTATAGCCTCCTCCGGTTTGAGGTTAGACAACATCAGCCGGGCTGTTGCTGCACCCACGCCCGATACACTCAGCAACTGCACGAACAGTTCCTTTTCCTCCCGGTCGAAAAATCCGTAAAGGTGGTGTGCATCTTCCTTGACCTGGAAGTGGGTAAAGAGGCAGGCTTCTTCCAGGTGCTGCAGTTTCGAATAGGTATTGAGACTGATCTGGATTTCGTATCCGACCCCATTTATGTCCAGATGAACCTGGGCAGGGCTTTTAAACACCAGTTTACCCTTCAGGTAAGCGTACATAAAACATAAATGAGGATTGCGAATATAGGAAAATTCAGCCTATCGGGGCTGCCTTGGGAAAGCATGCCGATTAAATTTTCGTGAAAAACCAAACAACGGGGCCATTTGCTTAAAAACCTCAAATATTGAAGAGTGCGGTTAACTTTGCCGGTGTAAAAAACTTCCGCGATCAAATCCCAGGTTCACTCCATGTCAAAAATTACCGCCGCAATTACCGCCGTAGGGGGCCATGTTCCCGATTTCCGGCTGACCAACGCCCTGCTTGAAACCATGGTGGACACCACCGATGAGTGGATCACTACCCGAACCGGAGTCAAGGAAAGAAGAATCCTGAAGGGGGAAGGTCTGGCTACCTCCGATATGGCGGCTCCTGCGGTATTGGAGCTTTGCAAAAAAAGGGGAATCCTTCCGGAGGAGATTGATTGCCTGATTGTGGCCACGGTTACGCCCGACATGGTTTTTCCGGCTACGGCAAATATCGTCTGCGACAAAATCGGCGCGGTAAATGCCTGGGGCTTTGATGTGAGCGCGGCCTGTTCCGGCTTTCTTTTTTCCCTGACTACAGGAACCGCCCTGGTTGAAAGCGGCCGGTATAAAAAAGTTGTGGTGGTGGGGGCCGACAAGATGAGTGCCATCGTGGATTATACCGACCGGGCCACCTGTGTGATTTTTGGCGACGGGGCCGGTGCCGTTCTTCTGGAACCTTCAAGTGGTGACCATGGGGTAAAAGACAGTATCCTGCGATCCGATGGAAGCGGCAGGGCCTTTCTGCATATGAAGGCCGGGGGCTCGCTCAGGCCGCCGACTGCGGAAACTGTTGCGGCAAAAGAGCATTTCATATTCCAGGACGGGCAGCCCGTTTTCAAGGCAGCGGTAAAAGGGATGGCTGATGTATCCTATGAATTGCTGCAGCGAAACAATCTTACCGGTGATGATATCGCCTGGCTGGTTCCTCATCAGGCCAACAAGCGCATCATTGATGCCACAGCCAGCCGCATGGGACTATCTCCTGAAAAAGTGATGCTCAACATACAACGATATGGTAATACGACGGCCGCTACCATTCCGCTTTGCCTTTGGGAGTGGGAAAAACAACTGCATGCCGGCGACAAGATCGTGCTTGCCGCATTCGGAGGCGGCTATACCTGGGGCGCCACCCTGGTAGAATGGGCATACAATACGGCCTGACCGCTTGCCGGGCTTGTATAACCTGCATAAAAAAAGGCCGGAAACTACCAGCCTGAATAAAGTCAATCTTTTAAGAAAAAAATCACCAGCCTTTTTTCGCCACACCATTCTTGATGGCTTCCTGTGCAGTGGCTTCACTGAGCATGGTGGTCATTTTGTTGCCCTTGCCATCGTGACCCTGGGCCATATAACCGCCACGGGCAGTTTTGGTGATAACGGCGTCCTGAAGGGGAACATTCTTCTCTTTTGTTTTCATGCAATAAGCAGTAAGCATTTTCGACATTGGTTGGAATTTATGGTTAGTAATGGGGTTAAAACGCCTTTAAAGGCGACAAGCTACAAATTATATTGATTTCCTCAAAACTATGCATCGATTTTGGCATAACGGGCGTGGGTTTCGATGAATTCCCTCCGTGGCGGAACCTCATCGCCCATCAGCATGCTGAAAATCCGGTCGGCTTCGGCAGCACTGTCAAGCGTCACCTGCTTGAGGGTGCGGGTTGCTGGATTCATGGTGGTTTCCCAGAGCTGTTCGGCATTCATTTCTCCAAGGCCTTTATAGCGCTGGGTGACCACGCTCTCGTCCTTTCCCTGCCCGAATTTGGCAATCAGCCCCTTGCGTTCCTCGTCATTCCAGGCATAGTCCTGGTTGTTTCCTTTTTTCACCAGATAGAGTGGGGGCTGTGCGATGAATACGTAACCCTGTTCCACCATCTCCTTCATGTAGCGGAAGATGAAGGTAAGAATCAATGTGGCGATATGGCTTCCGTCCACATCGGCATCGGTCATGATGATGAGCTTATGGTAACGAAGCTTTGAGGTATCAAGTGCCTTCGGATCTTCGGGGGTGCCTATTTTCACACCCAGTGCGGTAAAGATGTTCCTGATTTCTTCGTTGTCGTAGATCTTGTGCTCCATGGCTTTCTCCACATTCAGAATCTTACCGCGGAGCGGAAGGATGGCCTGAAAACTACGGTCCCGACCCTGCTTGGCGGTTCCACCTGCCGAATCACCTTCCACGAGATAAAGTTCACAGCGGTTGGGGTCGCGGTCGCTGCAGTCGGCGAGTTTTCCCGGAAGTCCGCCTCCGGTGAGCACGCTTTTGCGCTGCACCATTTCGCGGGCTTTCCGGGCTGCTGCGCGCGCCTGTGCCGCCAGAATCACTTTCTGTATGATGGTGCGCGCGTTTTTCGGATTTTCTTCCAGATAGGCGGTCAGCACCTTGCTCAGGGTTGTGTCTACAACACCCATGACTTCGCTATTGCCCAGCTTGGTCTTGGTCTGTCCCTCAAACTGCGGCTCGGGTACTTTTACCGAGATGATGGCGCTGAGTCCCTCGCGGAAATCATCGCCCTCAATCTCCACTTTGGCTTTTTCAAACATGCCCTCTTTTTCGCCGTAACTCTTGAACACCCGGGTGATGCTTCTTCTGAACCCGGCAACATGGGTGCCGCCTTCGATGGTATTGATATTGTTCACATAACTGAAGATGTGTTCCTGGTAGCTGGTATTGTACATGAGCGCCACTTCCACCATCACATTCGATACGGGATCGTGGCCCTCGCAGTAGATGACCGAGGGCAGGAGTGCCTGGCGGTTTCCGGCCTTGTCGAGCATTTCGACAAATTCGGGAATGCCGCCTTCGCTGTAAAATGTTTTGGAGTAGGTGGAGCCGTCATCCTCGGTCTGGCGCAGGTCGTTGAGGGTGATGGTGATTTTCCGGTTGAGGAAGGCGAGCTCACGCAGGCGGCTCTCCAGAATATCTTTCTTGTAAACGGTTTCCGAAAAAATGTCGGCATCGGGCCAGAACTGCACACGGGTGCCCGTGGTTTCGGAACGGCCGGTTTCGCGGACGGAATATTGCGGCACACCCCGCTCGTATTCCTGCTCGAACACCTTTCCTTCGCGGTTTACGGTGACATGCAGTTTGGTGCTGAGCGCATTCACGCAACTCACTCCCACACCATGCAGGCCGCCGGAAACTTTGTAGGAGCCCTTGTCGAATTTGCCCCCGGCATGCAGCACGGTCATCACCACTTCAAGCGCGCTGCGGTTTTCCTTGCTGTGCATACCGGTGGGAATGCCGCGGCCGTCGTCCTGAACGGAAATGGAATTATCGGGATGGATGGATACGGTGATATTTTTGCAATAACCGGCAAGCGCTTCATCGATTGAATTGTCGACCACTTCGTACACGAGGTGGTGCAATCCCTTGATACCGATATCGCCGATATACATGGCCGGCCGTTTGCGCACGGCCTCAAGACCCTCAAGAACCTGAATACTGTCGGCACCGTAGGCGGGCACGGTCTGGCTGGTCAACGCTGCTGTTTCTGTTGGCATAAATTCGATGTGGATTCGGAAGAAATGGAAGAAAAATGCATTCCGGCAAATATACGGAACAATGCCTGTTCTGCCGGAAATAACAGACGCGCTAATCCTTGTTTTTTCAACATAAAAAACGGGTTGAAACCCCTTTCCTGAAAGGGGGTTGATAATCAATTGCATGAACAAGCGGAAGCCAAAAAAACCGCTTGTTCTGGTCCGATGTGCTCCGGAAAATCCGGAGCGTTGCTTTACCCGGTACTTTCCGCATTCCTTTGGGCTGTTTGACATAACTTTGCAACGCAAAACAAGCCGCTTTGCTGCTTCGAAACCTACCCGTTCATTCCATGGAAAAGACCCTTCGGAAAATTTCGGCAAGTCCCTCCCATCCTCTTGCTGTGGATGAACTCGATGTCTTGCAGGAGGTGAACCGTATCGTGCCCGGATCGGTCAATTATACCATCAGACGCTACCGTAAGATTCCTGGCTGGCAGATTGAAGACACCGGGGCGCTGCTTTACCATTACGAGCCCCGGCAACCTTCGGAAAGCACCCTGGAATTGCGCTTTTGTGTGAGCGGAAACATGTACTGCCGTCAAAAACAGTCGGAGTGCGATTATTGCAAGTTCAATGAAAGCCGCATCTGTACCGATAAAGTGGAAAGCGTGGATGTGCTCAGTTTCACCTTCCGGCCCTCGTATCTGACCCAGTTTGTGAAGGGGAAGAAAAAGTCAACCAGCATGAGCGAGGGGATCCTTTCCTTCAGCCATACGCATTCCTTCAGCCGGGCCCTGCCGCTCTGCGGGAAGACCCGCAAGGCCATTGATGCGCTGCTGAACCACAATTACACCGACACGCTGGAAAATATTTTTGTGAATGCGCAAACCCAGATCCTGCTGCTGTACAGTATGGATTGCATGTTGGGCGAGCGGGAGGAAGTGTTCACCTGCAAGTTTCTGGCCAATGCCGAAGACCGCGAAAAGATCATCCGTGCCCGCGAAGTGCTGCTGCAGCATATCGGCGAGCCGCTGACCATCCGCGAACTCAGCCGGAAAGTGGCCATCAACGAGTGTTATCTGAAAAAAGGGTTCAAAGAACTTTTCGGCACAACCATATTCGATTTCTACCAGAGCCAGCGCATGGAGCATGCTAAGTACCTGCTCTACGAAAAGGGGTTGAGTGTGACAGAGGTCTCCGCATTGCTGGGCTATTCGTCCATCTCCCATTTCAGCACCGCCTTCAAGAAGCATACCGGGTTGAAGCCCTGCGAACTGCTATTGCGCTGATCCTTCCTGCTTCTGTTGTTTTCGGAATTGCGGCAAAACAACTTCAGCGGCACATGAAATAATTGTTATCTTCGCAACGCCCATACATATTGGGCGTTTAAAATATCTAAGCCTTTCGAAGGCTAATTTTTATCATGAACCAAGTTAAAAACATCGAAATCAATGGAACCAACCATAATTTCTCTCATTGCCGGAGGTGTGGCCCTGCTGCTGGGCATCATTCTGGGTAAATTCATTTTTGCCAAAAACACCCGTAAATCCATCGAAGAAGCCAATCTGCAGGCTACCAACATCGTGAAAGAGGCCGAAATCAGGGCCGAAACCATCAAGAAGGAAAAGGAACTCGAAGCCAAGGAAAAGTTCGTGCAACTCAAGGCCGCCCACGACCGCGAAACCATGCAGCGGAACCAGAAGCTTCAGGACGCTGAAAACCGGATCAAGCAGAAGGAGCAATCCATCAACCAGAAAGAGGCCGGGCTGGACAAGCAGGTCAAGGAGAACGAGGCCATCAAGGAAAACCTCAACCGGCAGACCCAGGTGGTCAATACCAAGCGCACCGAACTTGAAAAACATCAGGAAGAGCATATCCGCCGGCTGGAGAAAGTGGCCGGCCTTTCCGCTGAAGATGCCAAGGCCCAGCTGATTGAAGGCCTGCGCCAGGAAGCCCAATCCAAGGCCATAGGCATACAGCAAGAAATCATCGAGGAAGCCAAGCAGAAGGCCAATAAGGAGGCGCGGAAAATTGTCATCCAGACCATACAGCGCACGGCGGCCGAGCAGGTGATTGAAAATTCCATCACCGTGTTCAACCTCGAAAGCGACGAAATCAAAGGCTCCATTATCGGTCGTGAAGGCCGGAATATCCGCGCCATCGAGGCTGCCACGGGAGTTGATCTGATTGTGGATGATACTCCTGAAGCCATTGTGCTTTCCTCTTTCGATCCTTTACGTCGCGAAATCGCCCGCCTTTCGCTGCAGCGGCTGGTGGCTGATGGGAGAATCCACCCCGCCCGTATCGAGGAAGTGGTGGAGAAAACCAAGCGCCAGCTCGACGATCAGGTAATGGAAATCGGCGAAAGGGCCGCTATGGAACTGGGTGTGCATGGTTTGCACAAAGAACTTATTCGCATGGTGGGCAGAATGCGGTTCAGAAGCTCCTACGGGCAGAACCTGTTGATGCACAGCCGCGAAACCGCCAATCTATGTGCCATCATGGCTTCGGAACTGGGACTCAATCCCAAACTGGCCAAGCGGGCCGGATTGCTCCACGATATCGGCAAGGTGCCCGATGAGGAAACCGAACTGAGCCATGCCCTGCTCGGCGCCCGTCTGGCCGAGAAATACGGCGAAAATCCCGCTGTGGTTAACGCCATCGGCGCCCACCACGACGAAATGGAAATGGAATATGTGATTTCCCCAATCATACAGGCCTGCGACGCCATCAGCGGAGCCCGGCCCGGAGCCCGAAGGGAAATCATGCAGCAATACCTGCAGCGGATCAAGGACCTGGAAAACCTTGCCCAGTCCTATCAGGGTGTGGAAAAAGCCTATGCCATCCAGGCCGGCCGTGAACTGAGGGTTATTGTGGAATCGGAAAAAGTAACCGATGCAGAAAGCGATAAGCTCAGCTTCGAAATTGCCCAGAAAATCCAGACCGAAATGACCTTCCCCGGGCAGATCAAAGTCACGGTTATTCGTGAAAAGCGGGCTGTGAACATTGCCCGCTAAAAAAAACGGTGAAAAAGCGCAATTGCTGTGGTTTTTGCCTACTTTTGCCGTCCAAAAAAAATTGAACTGACATGAACGCGGTACATTATATCCACGAGCAACTGACCGGAAAGCCCAAGCTTCCTTCTTTCAAGGCCGGCGACAATATCACAGTCAATTATAAGATACTTGAGGGAAACAAGGAGCGTATACAGAGTTTCAAGGGTGATGTGATCAAACGTCAGGGTACCGGAGCTACATCCACCTTCACCGTACGCAAAATGAGCGACGGGGTAGGCGTTGAGCGTCTTTTTCCCTGTTTTTCCCCGAATATCGAGAGCGTGGTGCTCAATA
This sequence comes from uncultured Ferruginibacter sp., assembly GCA_964655055.1. Classification (GTDB taxonomy): domain Bacteria; phylum Bacteroidota; class Bacteroidia; order Chitinophagales; family Chitinophagaceae; genus Ferruginibacter. Next base: position 223 of record CAZZLI010000015.1, on the reverse strand, counting down.
AAGTAGGTAAGGTGCGCAGGGCCAAACTGTTTTACCTCCGTGAAAGAAGCGGTAAAAGCGCCCGGATCCAGGAGAAGCGGATGGCTGTTGCCAGCAAAAAGGCCTGATTCTTCACGATTTTTCAAAAATTTTTCAGGAGGAACTTCGGTTCCTCTTTTTATTTCCCTTTTTTGGCACGATAGTTGCTATTTTTCAGGCGTCCATCTTCCCTTGTTTAACTGTC
>CAZZLI010000014.1:0-37451 GCA_964655055.1 uncultured Ferruginibacter sp. | reverse complement strand
CCGCTGACAACAGACCAGGTAGCCGTTTCACCCGCTGCAGGCGCATTGGCAGCCATGGTGAAGGATGAATTGTTGCATTTGGTTTGGGCCGGACCGGCATTGCTGATGGTGGAAACATTATTGGTGAGAGTGACTGTCGAACTTACGGCGGTACAGCCCTTCCGCGATACCGTCCAGCGTAATGTGGCGGGTGATGTGGTGACGGTTACCGTGGTGGTCGGAGATGCGGTTGTTGCGATGGTGGCGGCCCCGGAAACAACCGACCAGGCACCGGTGCTTCCCGTTGGCGCAGGCGTGGCAGCCATCACAAAAACATTGTTATTACAGTTGGTCTGTGCAGGTCCTGCGGAAGTGGATACGGGGCACTGTGCGCTCACTGTATTCCCAAAAGGGTAAAAGCAAAACAGAAGCAGGCCGGCTGCACAAAGAATGGCGCGCGAAGACAGGACGATTTTTTTTCCGGGGTAGTTGAACATAAGTAGCATGTTTGGTACTGGCGTTTTCACCCGGTAACGACCGGATTCCACGCAACAATCGGCGCAGGTCAGTGCACAGAATGGGGCACAAGAAGGGTGAGCAGGACAAAGACCGGCAACTCAAAGGATAATGAAAATACGGATTGGAGTGGGGCTACAGGAGAAACAGGTTGAACAGGCGATTTCTAAACAACCAATTCGAGCCCAAGGTAAACCAATTAACCGGGAAAACGTTTGCTTTTCTCCATAAAATGATGAAGGTCAATGCCGGCACTTGACTCCGGCAACTTTTACAAAATACAACTGGGAAAATTAAAGCCATGAGGAATAACGATCCGTCGACGCTTAAGGAGCTGATTGTTAACAGATTAAGATTGCTTATCGAGTTCCATTAGTGCAAGCTTCCGGTCTTCAGCCAGCCGGGCCCTCAGCTCCTCTACGTTGGCAAATTTTTGCTCGTTGCGCAGGCGGCTGATAAAGGTTACTGAAATTTCCTTCCCATAAAGGTCTCGATCGAAATCAAAAAGATGAACTTCCAGCGTCGGAAGCGTTCCCTCAAAGGTGGGGCGGATACCGATATTCATCATGCCTTTCAGAGGCAGACCGGCGGCTCCGCTTGCATCGTTCATATTCACCAAAACGGCATAGACACCATTGCCAGGCAGCAGTTTGTTTTCGGATAAAGGACGGATATTGGCCGTCGGATAGCCGATTTGCCTGCCGCGCCCGTCACCCGACACCACGGTTCCGGTAAACCCGTAAGCATAGCCCAGCAAGCGGTTTGCCGCAGCCACATCGCCTCGACCGAGCATTTGCCGGATGCTTGTGGAACTGATCACACTTTCCTGCAGCATGTACTCGGGTATTTCCACCACACGGAAACCAAATTCAGGCGCAAGCTCCCGAAGCAGGGCAATGTTGCCCGATCGGCTCTTGCCGAAACGGTGATCGTGACCGATAATGATGGTATGCGGGGAAAAACGATTAACCAGAAAATCGCTGATGTACTGACGGGCATCCTGCATGGAAAACGCTTCGGTAAAGGGCACCACTATAAGATGATTAATTCCAAGCGCTTCGAGCAACTCCACCTTCTCTTCAGGGGTATTCAATAAAAAAATCTGCGACTGGCTTGAAGCAATCACCTGCCTCGGATGCGGGAAAAAGGTGATAACAACGGTTTCACCACCAACTTTTGTAGCCTCCTCGCCCATCATGTTCAGGATCTGCCGGTGACCAAGATGCACGCCGTCGAAAGTACCAATGGTGATCACGGCATTCCGAAAACGGGGAAGTTTGTCAAGCTTGTTATGAACAACCATAAAAGGGGCGCAAATTTAAACCAATAATTTTTAAGGAATGATGGCAAAAATGAAATTAGATTTGCCTCATATCTCACTATGAGCCTTTACGAGAAGCGGGGCGTTTCGGCCCAGAAAGAGGACGTGCATCTGGCCATCTCGGGTCTGGACGGCGGCCTCTATCCGCATGCATTCTGCAAGATCTATCCGGATTATCTCGGCAATGATGAAAAATTTGTCAACATCATGCACGCAGACGGCGCGGGTACAAAAAGTGTTCTGGCCTATCTCTACTGGAAGGAAACGGGCGATTTGTCGGTATGGGAAGGCATAGCCCGCGATGCGATTGTCATGAACCTTGACGACCTGCTCTGCGTAGGCGTTCACGACAACATCGTTTTCAATTCCACCATCGACCGCAATAAAAGGCTGATTCCCGGTGAAGTGCTTTCGGCCATCATCAACGGAACCGCGCGTTTTTTTGAACAGATGGACTCCTTCGGCATATCTATACGCTATCTGGGCGGCGAAACTGCCGATGTGGGGGATGTCACCAGAACCGTTGCGGTAAACGGCACCATGACCTGCCGCTGGCCAAAAGAACGGCTGGTGACCAATGAGAAGATTGCTGCCGGCGATGTGATTGTAGGCCTTGCCGGATTTGGCAGAACCACCTACGAAGAAGCCTATAACAGCGGCATCGGCAGCAACGGACTCACCAGTGCCCGACATGACCTGCTGCACAAGGAGTATGCAATTCGTTTTCCCGAATCTTTTGATCCCGGACTGGAAGAAAAGGTAAGCTATATCGGCAGGCACCGGCTTACCGATGCATTACCTGAGCCGATGCGGAAAGAAACGGGCAGCAATGATTTAACCATCGGCAGTTTGTTGTTGAGCCCCACCCGCACCTTCGCCCCGCTGATGAAACGGCTGCTGACCGACCATTTCGAAAAAATACACGGCATCATCCACTGCAGCGGAGGCGGACAAACCAAATGCCTCAAATACCTGCCGGGAAATTTCACCATCATCAAAGACAACCTGTTTCCGCCGCCACCTGTTTTTAGCCTTATTGCCGAAGGCAGCGGCAGTTCGGCACGGGAAATGCACGAAGTCTTCAATATGGGATGCCGGATGGAGCTTTATGTGCAACCCGATAATGCGGCAGCCATCATAACCGCTGCAGCGGAATTCAATATTGATGCCCGCATCATCGGAAGGGTTGAAGCCGGCGAAAAGAAAACACTGATCATCCACACCGAAAAAGAACCCCTTGTTTATTCCCGGACCTGAACGGACTGCCGAACACTATGAAAAAATTGCTTTTCCTGTTACTGCTTCTCAGTTCCCTAAGAACGGATGCCCAGAAACTCTACGGGATTGTATTTAATGAGAACGGTGAACTGCTCCCCTTCTCTTCACTCACCGTCAAAGGAACCACCATCGGCTCCAGTGCCAACAACAAGGCCCGCTTCAGCCTGAATCTGGCTCCCGGCAACTACACGCTGGTTTGCCAGCATATCGGCTATGCCGCTGTGGAAAAAACCATCGTGATGGGTCGTGAAGACCAGGAACTGACTTTCGTACTGAAAAACCAGAACCTGTCCCTGCAGGAAGTGAAAGTAAACACCACCGGTGAAGATCCGGCAGTGGCCATCATCCGGCAAACCATCCGCAAAAGACCCGAATACCAGAAGGCCGTGAATGCCTTCACCTGCGAACTTTATACCAAGGACCTGCTGAAACTGCGCAAACTGCCCGAAAAGATTTTCGGACGGAAAATTCCCGAACAGGACAAGAAAGACATGCGACTCGACAGTGCAGGCGCCGGCATCATCTACCTTTCCGAATCCATTTCCACCATCGCCAGCGCCCAGCCCGACAAGTTCAAGATGGAAGTGAAAAGCAGCCGGGTCAGCGGTAGCGGCAGTTTCGGATTCACCTTTCCCACCTTTATCAGTTTTTACAACAACAATGTCACCATCTTCACCCAGAGCATCAATCCGCGCGGATTCGTGTCGCCCATAGCCGACAACGCCTTCAACTTTTACCGCTTCAAATTCCTGGGCAGCTTCTGGGAGAACGGCAAGGAAATCAATTCCATCCGTGTTATCCCGAAGCGAGATTACGAGCCGTTATTTTCGGGCACCATCAACATCACCGAAGGCGACTGGCGCATCCACAGCACCGACCTGATGTTAACAAAAAAATCACAGCTCGAACTGCTCGACTCCCTGCAAATCATCCAGTTCCATGTGCCTGCCGCTCCCGATATCTGGCGTGTGAAAAACCAGTGGCTGCACCTCAGCTTCAAGCAGTTCGGCATCGATGCCGTGGGCAACTTCGTGAATGTCTATTCCGACTACAGCATCAACAAGCCCTTCCCCAAGGGCTATTTCGACAATGTGGTCATCAAGTACGATACCGGTGTCAACAAAAAACCCAAAGCCTACTGGGATACGGTCCGGCCTGTTCCGCTTGAAAAAGAGGAAATGAAAGACTATCTGGTAAAAGACAGTCTGTATGAAGTGACAAAGGACAGCGTATTCACCCAGGCCGACATCGACTCGCTGAAAAAAGCCCAGGGCAAATTGAATCCGATGCATTGGTTCTGGAAAGGCATCGACCGCAACCGATATAGCACCACCAACCCCTACCGATGGGGCATCGATCCGCTCATTCCCCGTTTGGAATACAACACAGCGGAAGGCCTGGTTGTGAATGTGGGTGGCTATTACCGAAAACGGCTGGGCAAAACCGGTCGCCGGCTGGCCGTGGAACCGCATCTGCGATACGGCATCAACAACGGCCACCTGAACGGATGGATCGATGTACAGTACCGGCATCGGGGACTCGACGAGGACGGCAGCAGCAAACGAACCGACTGGAATTTTTCGGCAGGGACCCGGGTCAGCCAATTCAACAAGCAAAGTACCATCACCCCGCTGGTCAACAGTTTCAGCACCCTACTGTACGGGCACAATTACCTGAAGAACTATGAAAACATCTTTGGAGAAATCGGATACACGAACCGCTTCGACAACGGCATGACGCTGAAGGTCAACATGCTCTATGAAGACCGGATTCCGCTCGACAACACCACCAATTTCACCTTTTTCCGTAAAGACACCATCCGGCTGACGCCGAACTACCCCTGGGAAAAATTACCAAACCAGTTCGAGCGGCACCAGGCCTTCGTCGTTCAGGCCGAGCTTGTGTTCAAACCCGGCCAGCAGTTCATCCAGTTCCCCTCACGAAAAATCGCCATCGGTTCGAAATATCCCACCTTCATACTTGGCTATGCCAAAGGGATTCCGAACCTGCTGGGCAGCGATACCCGCTTCGACAAATGGTACTTCACCGTCACCAACAGCACCAATCTCCGTCTGGGCGGGCTGCTGCGCTGGAAAGCGAGCGTGGGGGGATTCCTGAATGACCGGAACGTGTTCATCCAGGACTTCCAGCATTTCAACGGCAACCTCACCGCCTTTGCCGGTGAATACCTCAATAGTTTCCAGGTGGCCAGTTACTATGAAAACAGCACCACGGCCTCCTTCTACACACTGGCCCATCTTGAGCATCATTTCAACGGACTGCTCACCAACAAGATTCCGCTGTTCCGCAAACTGAACTGGCATCTGGTGGCGGGCGGAAACACGTTTTATGTGAACAGGAGCAGCAACCACATCGAAATTTTCGCGGGCATCGAGAACATACTTAAAATCCTCCGCGTGGATGTGGTGATGGCCTATGCCAGCAACCGCGAACCCGTCACCGTGCTTCGGATCGGTGCCGGCGGGCTGCTTGGCAGCAGCCTGCGTCCGGGCGGACAGGGCGGCGGGCTCAGTGTGAAGTTCTAGAGAAAAGGGTTGAGAGGTTTGAGAAGTTTGAGAGGTTTGAGAGGTTTGAGAAGTTTGAGAGGTTTGAGAGGTTTCAAAGGTTTGGCCTAAAAGTTTGTCAGGCGCAGGACTCCGGCCCTGTGCCGCGGTGTCACTCTGTTTACCATGAAGTGCTCGTTAAGGATAACAATCCAAAAGACAAAGGCCTTTCTTTCCTTGGCATGAAACTTCTTTTTTTCACGCAGAGAACGCAAAGTATCCTGCGAGAGCGCGGAGAGATTTCGATTCACGATGAACCGCGTGAATTCTTTGTGTCATCTTCTTCGGTCGGCACTTCATTCAAAATCCAACATTTACCATTTATCACCTGCCTAAAGGGTCTTTGCGTGAAATTGAATTTGTCTGAATCAGGATTCACAGGTTTTAAGGATTAAGGGATTGGGGAATGCAGGTGGTTATTTTTATCCCGTAAAGTGGTCGTGTAAACACCGATCAGAGAGTGAAGTTGCATTAAAACGGTCAACGGAATTCAGGCATTGAGAAACTTTGAACATTGAACTTTGAACATTGAACCTTGAACACTCTCAATGCCTACCTTTGTTCCGATTTGGTTTGCCCTGCAAGCATCCAATCTTTTAAAGATTTCCCGGAAGGGATCAAATTGACCGAACATGGCCGTATTGCACAACCGTGTATCGCAGGCCGAGCTGAAACAGCAACTCCTGCTCGAAACCGAAACGCGGAAAACCATCTCGTTTTACCGCTACTTTCCCATCAGCCAACCCCGGGATTTCCGCGACCATCTTTACCGCGAACTTCAAAAACTGAAGGTATTCGGAAGGATCTATATCGCAGGAGAAGGCATCAATGCGCAAATCAGCGTTCCCGAAAAGCACCTGGATGCGCTCCGTAATTTTCTGGATACCACTGAAGGCCTGCACAAACTCCGGCTCAATTTCGCCGTGGATGACGACGGAAAATCGTTCTGGGTGCTGAAGATCAAAGTTCGGGACAAGATCGTGGCCGACGGCATCTGTGATCCGGCATTCAGCATGGAAAACAAGGGCCGCTATGTGGATGCCAAACAGATGAACGAACTGATGGAGCGCGACGATACAATCGTCATCGACATGCGCAACCATTATGAATATGAAGTCGGACATTTCGAAGGCGCACTCCCCATTCCCAGCGACACCTTCCGCGAACAACTGCCCATGGCGGTGGACATGATGAAAGACAGCAAAGACAAGAACATCATCATGTACTGCACCGGCGGCATCCGCTGCGAAAAAGCAAGCGCCTACCTGCTGCACAACGGATTCAAAAATGTGTTTCATCTCGAAGGCGGCATCATCCAATACGCCCGGCAGACCAGGGAAGCGCAACTCCCCAGCCGCTTTATCGGAAAGAACTTTGTTTTCGACGGCCGCCTGGGAGAACGCATCACCAACGACATCATCGCCAGCTGCCACCAGTGCGGAACACCGGCCGATACGCATACCAACTGCCGGAATGAGGCCTGCCACATCCTCTTCATCCAGTGCCCGGCCTGCGCCGAAAAACATGCAGGCTGCTGCAGCGAAGCCTGCTACCGGGTGAAGCAACTGCCTGAAGAAGAACAGAAACAGCTGCGCAAGGGCATTGAGAAATCGCCCCTGAATTTCCATAAGGGTAAAAACAGGCTGAGACCAAGGCCATGAAGCTTTAGCTTTGCAACAAGCGCCATCCATGAAGATCATCGACCGATATATTCTGGGTAAGTTTCTGACCACATTTTTCTTCTGCCTGCTGATGATGACCCTGATTGTGGTGGTCATCGACTGGAGTGAAAAGGCCGATGACTTTCTCAAGACCAAACTGCCCTTCGTACGGATCCTCACCGACTATTATGCAGGCTTCATCCCCCGCATCAATGCCATGCTCTTTCCGCTGTTCGTATTCATCAGCGTGATCTTCTTCACCGCAAAAATGGCCGACCGTACCGAAATCGTAGCCATCCTCAGCAGCGGCGTCAGTTTCCGCCGCTTCCTGCTTCCATACTGGATCGGCGGCCTGTTGTTATCGGGCCTGCTCTGGGCGGGTTATCAGAAAATCCTGCCCCGGGCCAATTCGGTTTGGAGCGAGTTCGAGACTCGCTATATCGGCGGAGCGCTCGACTATGCCACTACCGCGTTTCCAAAAAATTTCTATTTCCGTATCGATTCGAATTCCTATGCAGGCATGCGTTATTTCGATACCACCAGCAGATCGGGCGGCGTGTTTTTCATCCAGCGCTTCAACAACAACCAGCTGGTGTACAACCTCAGGGCCGAAAGCATCGGATGGGATTCAACCACAGGTTCCTGGCAGCTCAACCGTGTATTGGAACGGCGTTTCAACGACGGCAAGGAAAGCATCACCACCACTGCGCAGAAAAAAGTAAAATACAATTTCAAGCCACGCGATCTGCGTAAGGATGAGTTCCTGAAAGACCGGCTGACCACGCCCGAACTGAACGAACTGATCCGGCTGGAAAAACAACGGGGAAAAGAGGGCATCAACTCCCTGCTGGTGGAACGCTATAACCGCGACGCCATTCCGGTTTCGGTGCTCATACTCACCATCATCGGTGCCACCATCGCATCAAGAAAAGTGCGGGGAGGAAGCGGATTCCATCTTGCCATGGGCGTGCTGCTCAGTGTGACCTATATCCTGTGCAGCAGGTTTTCAATCGTATTCGCCACCAAGGGAAACTTCCATCCGCTTCTGGCCGCATGGCTGCCGAACATCATCTTCGGAATACTGGCATTGTTCCTGTATCGCAGGGCAGCGACATGATCAGACCGCAAAAATTACTTCGTATTTCTTCTACTCAGCAACATCTTCCCACCGCTGATAACCTTTTATCGGGTTTTACGAAGAAGGATATGGTTCGTGAGCCATAAACCAAGGCTGAAAATTTCTTATTGGGCAGCCTTGGCCCAGGTATCCTTCAATGTCACCGTGCGGTTGAAAATCAGATGGTCTTTGCGGCTGTCCTGATCCGGACAGAAATAGCCTTTTCGCAAAAACTGATAACTGCGGCCGGGCTCCGCATCAAGGAGCGATCTCTCGAAATATACATTGTCCAATATTTCGAGTGAACGGGGATTGATAAAGGTTTTGAAGTCAGCCTCCTCCGCGGCGGGATGTTCGACACTGAGCAAACGGTCGTAGAGCCTGACAGTACCCCTGACCGAGTTGTGCGCATCCACCCAATGAATCGTTCCCTTGACCTGCATACCGCTGGTATCGCTTCCGCTTTTGCTCTCCGGCATATACGTACAATGAACGGCAGAAATTTGTCCCGTAGCATCCTTATCGAAGCCCGTACAGGTTACGATATAGGCACTCTTGAGCCGCACGCTGGCACCGGGTGCAAGCCGGAAATATTTTTTTGGCGCCACCTCCATAAAATCCTCCCGCTCGATCCAGAGCTCACGACTGAAGGAAAGCAGGCGTTCGCCGAAACTTGCATCAGGACCATTTTCACTGCGCAACTCTTCGGAACCTCCTTCCGGATAGTTGGTAATTACCAGTTTCAACGGATCCAGAACAGCCATTGCCCTTGATGCCTTTGCGTTAAGGTCTTCACGCACACAGAATTCGAGCAGACTGAAATCGATGCTGTTTTCACGGCGGGCCACACCAATGCGCTCACAGAAGTTGCGGATGCTCTCGGGCGTGAACCCGCGACGCCGCATGCCACTGATGGTGGGCATCCGGGGATCGTCCCAGCCGTTGACATGCCCCTCTTCCACCAGTTGCAGCAGTTTTCGCTTACTCATTACCGTATACGTCATGTTGAGCCGCGCGAATTCGTATTGCCGCGAAGGGAAGATGCCGAGTTTTTCGATGAACCACTCGTAGAGTTCACGGTGCGGAATGAACTCGAGGGTGCAGATGCTGTGGGTGACCTGCTCGATACTGTCGCTTTGCCCGTGTGCGAAATCGTACATGGGATAGATGCACCAGTTGTCGCCCGTGCGGTGATGACGCACATGGCGGATCCGGTAGAGGATGGGGTCGCGCATATGCATGTTCGGCGAAGCCATGTCTATCCGCGCCCGAAGTACTTTTTCACCGTCGGTATAACGGCCGGCACGCATGGCTTCAAACAGGCTCCTGTTCTCGGCAACGGAACGGTTGCGGTATTCGCTGTCGGTACCGGGTTGTGTGGGTGTTCCCTTCTGTGCCGCAATCTGCTCGGGACTGGAATCGTCAACATAAGCCAGACCCGCATCAATCAGTTGCAGGGCATAGCCATACAACCGCTCGAAATAATCGCTGGCGTACAATTCGTTCTTCCAGGAAAAGCCCAGCCAGGCCACATCGGCACGGATGCTTTCCACATATTCCGTATCCTCGCTGACGGGATTGGTATCATCAAAACGCAGATTGGTATAGCCCCCGAACTTCCGCGAAAGGCCGAAGTTGAGGCAGATGCTTTTGGCATGACCGATATGCAGGTAACCGTTGGGCTCGGGAGGAAAGCGTGTAACTACGGAAGTATACTTTCCCTCCCGAAGATCGGCTTCAATGATGTCTTCAATAAAATTCTGGCTTTTTTCTTCCGGCATGTGCAACCCTTTTTTCAGGCGCCAAAAATACGGCAGAATCGCCAAGCCCTCCGGTTCAAATCCCGGGCGGCACAAGACACAGGGGTGAATAAGTCTTTCCCGCGCTGAGCGGCAATTCAATTATTTTCGCGCACCGGCCAAGACCCCTGACATCCCTTATGCCCAAAGAAAAAAACAAGGAAGCCTACCAGCATACCGATACCGGCATCGGCGGCCAGTACAAGAACTGGTTCCTCGACTATGCCAGCTATGTGATTCTCGAACGGGCCGTTCCCGCCGTGGAAGACGGCCTTAAGCCCGTGCAGCGGAGAATCCTCCATGCCATGAAGGAAATGGACGACGGGCGGTTCAACAAGGTGGCTAACATCATCGGACAGACGATGCAGTACCACCCGCACGGCGACATGAGCATCGGCGATGCCATGATCAACCTCGGGCAGAAGGACCTGCTCATCGAAACACAGGGCAACTGGGGCGATGTACGCACCGGCGATGATGCCGCCGCCTCACGGTACATCGAGGCCCGGCTCAGCAAATTCGCCCTGGAAGTGGCGTTCAATGCCAAAACAACGCAGTGGACGGTCAGCTACGACGGCCGGAAAAACGAACCCGTTACCCTGCCCATGAAGTTTCCCCTGCTGCTTGCCCAGGGTGCCGAGGGCATTGCGGTTGGCCTGGCTACCAAGATTCTTCCCCATAATTTCTGCGAACTCATCGACGCCTCAGTCAAATACCTCAAAGGAAAAAAATTCGAACTCCTCCCCGATTTCCAGACCGGCGGTTCGGTGGATGCCACCAACTACATGGACGGCAAACGGGGCGGCAAGATCCGCGTTCGGGCCACCATAGAAGAAGTTGACAAACGCACACTCTGCATCCGCAATGTGCCTTACGGCATAACCACCAGCCAGCTGATGGAAAGCATCGTCAAGGCCAACGACCAGGGGAAGATCAAAATAAAAAAGGTGACCGACCACACGGCCGCCGAAGTGGAAATCATCATCGAACTCTCGCCCGGCGTTTCCCCCGACATCACCATCGATGCGCTCTACGCCTTTACCGACTGTGAAGTGGGCATATCACCGAATGCCTGTGTGATTGTCGACAACAAGCCCCGGTTCCTCGGTGTTTCAGAACTGCTTAAAACCGCCACCGACAATACCCGCGACCTGCTCAAACGTGAACTGGAAATCAAATTGGGCGAACTGCTCGACAAATGGCATTTCACCAGCCTGGAAAAAATCTTTTTCGAAGAAAAGATTTACAAGGAACTCGAGAAAAAGCATGAGACCTGGGAGAAGGTACTGGATGCCATTGCCAAGGCCTTCATCCCTTTCCGAAAGCAACTTAAAAAAGATATCAGCCGGGAGGACATCATCAAACTAACCGAAAAACCGGTCCGCCGGATCTATAAGCTGGATATCGATGAACTCAATGCGCAGATCAACGCGCTGGAAGACGAAATCAAACAGGTGCGCCACGACCTGAACCATCTCACCGAATACGCCATCGCGTACTATGAGAACCTGTTGAAGAAATACGGCAAGGGAAGGGAACGCAAAACACAGGTCAGACTCTTCGATACCATAGAAGCCAAAACCGTGGCTATCGCCAATACCAAGCTCTATGTGAACTATGCCGACGGATTCGTAGGCACCGGCCTTAAAAAAGATGAACTGATTGCCGAAGTGTCCGACTTCGACGATATCATCGCATTCACCCGCGGCGGCATCATGAAGGTGGTGAAGGTTTCGGAAAAAAGTTTTATCGGGAAGGACATCATCCATGTGGCCGTATTCCGGAAAAACGACGAGCGCACCACCTACAACATGATCTATCTCGACGGCAGCACCGGCGTAAGCTATGCCAAGCGCTTCAATGTGACAGGGGTTACGCGCGACAAGGACTATGTGCTCACCAAAAGCGAAGAAAAAAGCAAAGTCCACTATTTCACCGCCAACCCCAACGGTGAGGCCGAGATGGTGAAGATCGTGCTCAGTCCCAACTGCAGCGCCAAGAAAAAGGAACTCGAATTCGCCTTTGAAGAAATGGAAATCAAGGGCAGGAACAGCATCGGCAATATCGTTACCAAGTACCCGATCCGCACAGTGAAGTTCAAGGAGGCCGGCCGTTCCACCCTGGATGCCAAAAAGCTATGGTTCGACAACAAGTTTGGCCGGCTGAATACCGACGAGAAAGGGGAATACCTGGGCAAGTTCGAAGCGGAAGACCGCCTGCTGGTGGTATACGACGACGGCAACTATGAGGTAACCGACCAGGAACTCACGCAACGGATTGATGCGGAAAAAGTGCTGCTGATTGAGAAATTCAATCCCGAAAAAGTGATTACCGCCGTTTATCTCGACAACGACAAATTACAATACAACATCAAGCGGTTCCGGATCGAAACCACCACCCAGCGTACCAAGTATTTCTTCATCAAGGAGGGTAAGGACAACCGGCTCGAAATGGTATGTACCGATGAGCAGCCGGTACTGGTTGTGCGCACGGGAAGGGGTCAACAGCAGCGGAGCACCAAATTCAAGGTGCCACAAATCGTGGACATCATGGGCTGGAAGGCCGTAGGCGCCAAGCTGACCGACTTCAGTAAATCGGTGGAGATGGAATGGGAGCGGAAAAACGAGGGCGAAAAGTTACAGGGCGAACTGTTCGACTGAGTTGCCCTTCCCGCAGCGGTTTCCTAAACAAAATCAGCCCGGATTCCGGGGCAAATCTTAACAAATGCTTGTGGAATATTATTCAACCGGCGGTCGTTATTTTTGCAACAGTTTTAAACGTTAGTTGTTATAACGCTACAGGGAAGTTCCTGATCGCTATGAACAGGTCTGAAAAACAGGGTTCTGTCCGGCAAAAAAAACGCTTGAATGCGGAGGAGAACCATGGTGAACTCTCTTTGACAAGGCAACCAAAAACCGAATATGGCAGATACGGTCAACAAGAATCTTTTTGCAAACCCGATTCAGCGAATACTGAACATCATCCGGCACGACCGAAATGAATTCTCTTCGATCTATTTCTATGCCATATTGAACGGCCTGATCCAGCTTTCCCTGCCGCTGGGTATCCAATCCATCATCAGTTTCGTGCTGGGTGGTTCCTTTTCCACCTCGTTGGTGCTGCTCATCACCCTTGTTGTTTTAGGCGTATATCTCAACGGCCTTCTCGATGTGAACCAGAAGCGCATCATCGAAAAAATCCAGCAAAAGATCTTCGTACGCTATTCCCTCGAATTTTCAAACCGCCTGCCCCGGCTCGACCTGCAGGCGGTGGACAGTTATTACCTGCCCGAACTGGCCAACCGGTTCTTCGACACCATTTCCCTCCAAAAAGGCATCTCCAAACTCTTGCTCGACATCCCCGGAGCCTCTATCCAGATCCTCTTCGGCCTGATCCTGCTGGCCTTTTACCACCCCATCTTCATCTTTTTCGGATTCGCCCTGCTATTCATCGTCTATATTATCCTTCGGTTTACCAGCGCTAAGGGTATGGAATCAAGCCTGCTGGAGAGTGATTACAAATATGCTGTAGCCGGTTGGCTCGAGGAACTGGCCCGCGTGGTACACTCCTTCAAATTCTCGGCCAACAAGAACCTCAACATCACTAAGGCGGATACGCTGATCCAGGGTTATCTCAAGCACCGCACCACCCACTTCCGGGTATTGCTTGTCCAGTACTGGAGTCTGGTCGGTTTCAAACTGGCCATTACCGCTGCCATGCTTATCGTGGGGTCGCTGCTGCTGGTCAACCAGCAACTCAATATCGGACAGTTCATTGCAGCGGAGATCGTCATTCTTATGGTGATCAGCTCAGTGGAAAAGCTTATGTCGAATCTGGATACTGTTTATGATGTGCTCACGTCGATCGAAAAACTTGACAAACTCACCGAGAAGCCGCTTGAAGAATCGGGGCAGCTTGTACTTGAGCGGAAAGACGAGGGGCTTGCTATCGAACTCAACAACGTGACGTTCAGCTACAATCCGGAAGACACGCTGCATGCCGCCCTGAAGGATATCAACCTGAATGTGAACGCCAACCAGAAGGTCTGCATCATGGGACTGACCGGTTCCGGAAAATCATCGCTCATCCGTATCATCAGCGGTGCATACAGTCATTTTGCGGGCAATATCTACATCAACAAGATCCCGATCCGCAATTACGCTACCGACTCCCTTCGTGACCAGACCGGCATCCTGCTGAGCCGGCTCGACATATTCCATGGCTCACTCATGGAGAATGTCACCATGGGCAACACCGATATCTCGCCCCAGCATGTTCTGGCGCTGGCAGAGAAAATCGGTCTGGGAAAATTCCTTTCTGAGCAGGAACTGGGCCTTACGACTCCCATTGATCCCATCGGAAAAAAACTTTCGCGCAACATCCGTCAGAAAATCCTGTTGTTGAGGGCCCTGGTGAACAAGCCCCGGCTGGTACTGCTGGAAGAACCCTTTGAAGGACTTAATGCGGAAACCATCGATCGGATCGTCAACTATATTATCCATGATATTCCAAATGTGACCGTAATCATCAGCACAGCGAAGGAGGCCTATGCTTCCCGTTGCGACAAGGTTGTGTACCTCGAAGAAGGGACTATTCTGGCCGAGGGAACCTGGAATGAGATCGTACAAAAAATCAATCCGAGACATTCATGAACTTCATCGATACGGAGATAGAGTCGAACCTGGATTATGCCGGCATACGCTCGTTCCGCAACATATACCGGATCCAAAAGAAAAGCCGGGTAAGCTACTGGGTCATCGGCATCATGGCCGGACTTGTGGTGCTGCTGTTCCTGCCCTGGACACAGAATATCAGCTCGCGGGGGAATGTGACCACCCTGCGCCAGGAACAACGCCCTCAGGAAATCAACACCATCATTCCGGGCAAGGTGGTGAAATGGCATGTCAAGGAAGGCGACTTCGTAAACGCAGGCGACACCATCGTGCAGCTTTCGGAAATCAAGGACGACTACCTGGATCCGAACCTGCTCAACCGCACAAAGGAGCAATTGACCGCCAAGCAGCTCACTATCGAACAATACCGAAACAAGGTGGGTACCGCCGACATGCAGGTAGACGCGCTGACCGCTGCAAGAGCGCTGAAAATCGCCCAGATAGAGAACAAAATCCGGCAGCAGCAGATGAAGGTGCAAAGCGACAGCGCCGAACTGCAGGCCGCCAAAAACGACCTGAAAATCGCCACCCTGCAATTCCAGCGCCAGAAGAACATGTACGACAGCGGTCTTGTTTCACTCACGCAGCTGGAGCAGCGCAACATGACCTTCCAGCAGGCCCAGGCCAAGAAAACCAGCGCCGAGATCAAATACATGAATGCCAGACAGGAACTCGGCGTACTGCAGCTCGAGCTCAACGGCACCATGCAGGATTATAATGAAAAAATTTCCAAAGCTACGGGCGACCGCTTTCAGTCGCTCTCGCAGATCGCCACAGGCGAAGGCGATATCGCCAAATTGCAGAACCAGTACATGAACTACGATATCCGGAGCAAACTCTATTTCATCACGGCCCCGCAAAGCGGACAAATCGTAAAAGCCATGAAAGCGGGCATCGGCGAAATCGTCAAAGACGGTGAAATGATCGTGGAGATCGTGCCCGGCGATGTGCAGTATGCCGTGGAAATTTTTGTACGCCCGGTTGACCTGCCGCTGATTTCGCGCGGACAGAAAGTTCGTTTCATGTTCGATGGATTTCCCGCCATTGTCTTCAGCGGATGGCCGCAGACTTCTTACGGAACCTTCGGAGGCGTTGTGTCTGCTGTCGAGCGCAACATCAGCCCCAACGGCTTGTTCCGCATCCTTGTAGCCGAAGATCCGGCCGACCGGAAATGGCCGCCCCAACTGCGTGTGGGCGCAGGAGCCCAGGGCTTCGCGCTATTGAAAGATGTGCCTATCTGGTATGAACTCTGGCGGAATATCAACGGATTCCCGCCCGACTACTATAACAAAGACAGCGGCTCCTCACCCCCAAAAGAAAAAAAATAAAACATATAGCCCATCCACATACGGCATCCGGCATGACAACGTTTTTACGCAGCTTTCTTCTTCTTCTCGGTTTCAGTTGTTTGGCATTACCAGGCAAAACACAGGACAGCATCTTGCCAAGGAAAGTTCTCAGTCCGGAGGATTTCACCGCCATCATCAAAACCTTCCACCCGGTCATCAGGCAGGCTGAACTTCGGGTACAACAGGCCGATGCCAATATCACGCTGGCCCGTGGCGGGTTCGACCCCCAGTTTACCTATTCAACCGATCAGAAAACCTTCAACGGCACCGACTATTACCAGTACACGGATGCCCGGTTGAAAATACCTACCTGGTATGGCGTTGAACTGAACACCGGCATCGAGAACAACGCAGGAAATTTCATCAACTCCGAATACACACTCGGACAAAGCAGCAACATCGGCATTTCCGTACCGCTGGCCCGCAACCTGCTGATGGATAAGCGGCGCGCCACCCTGCAGCAGGCAAAAATCTTCAGCAAACAATCGCAATCCGACCGGGCCAATACGGTCAACAACCTGCTTTTCGACGCGTATGACAGTTACTGGAACTGGGTTAGGGAACATTTCGTACTGCAAGTGCTTACCGATGCTGTTCGGATAAACGAAGAGCGTTTCGCCCTGGTGAAAATCGGCTATCGACAGGGCGACCGGCCGGCTATTGATACCACGGAAGCGCTGGCACAGTTGCAACTGTTCCGCTTCGAACAGGCCGAATGCCGTGTAAGACTGAAAAACGCCGCGGTCGATCTTTCCAATTACCTCTGGCTCACCAACAACCGCTACTATGAAGTGGATGAATCGGTGAAGCCCGATGAAATTTGGAACACCATGCTTGTTGACACCATGACCGTATCGCCCCTGAATGAATTGCTCTATACTGCACGCATCACGCATCCCAAGCTGCAGGTTGTGGATTTCAAACTGCAGCAGCTCGAAATCGACCGCAAACTCAAATTCCAGAACCTCCTGCCCGTGGTGAATGTGAAGGCCAGCCTGCTCAACAAGGGCTACAATGTATGGAAAGGAGTGGGTTCGGGCTTTTATGAAAACAACAACAAGTTCGGTGTGGATATCGGCATACCGCTGCGGCTGAGTGAAGGAAGGGGAAGTTACAGGATGGCGAAACTAAAAATCGCGGAAACCGAACTGGCTTACAACCTGCAGCAACAGGAGATTGCCATCAAGGTGAAGCAATACTATAACGAAGTGCTGGGCCTGCAGCAACAGGTGCGCATCTATGAGCAGGCCACCAACAACTATGCGACGCTGTTACGGGGTGAAGACACGCGCTTCAAAGCCGGAGAAAGCAGCCTCTTCCTGCTCAATACCCGCGAGAATAAATTGCTTGAAGCACGGCAAAAACTCATCACGCTGAAAACAAAATACTTCAAGTCAAGATACGGCCTGCTCTGGGCGGCAGGACAACTGCGCTGATCAACCTGCCGCAATCAGTTTTTCAAGATGCGGCGTTCCCGTACCGAAAATTTCCTTCAGGTCTTTATAACGTCGTTCCGCTTCCTGAATCACCGGAACCGGGCGATTGGCGCGCTCTGCGGCTATCATGAGGTTCTTGGGCGTATGTTCTGTTTCTATGAATTCAAAAACCCGCGTGCGGTAACCGTTCATCTCAAGCAGCAGGGCGCGCATGCTGTCGGTAAGGATTTCGGCCTGTCGTTCGAGCAGGATACCATGACGGGTGATCCCCTCGATAGAGGCCGGGCTCCGCATCTCCTTACGCAGTTGTTTATGACAGCAGGGAGCCACCACGATGATTTCGGCTCCGGCCCGGATTCCCTGCCAGATGGCATCATCGGAGGCAGTATCACAGGCATGCAGGGCAATCAGCACATCCAATTTTTCTGCGGGCACATAGTTGTCGATACGGCCGGTAACAAAATGCAGACCTTCAAATTTGGAAGTTGCTGCGATCCGGTTGGACTGCTCCACCAGTTCAGGCCGCTGTTCCACGCCGGTCACTCTTGCGCTTCTCCCCTCACGGTTCACCAGAAAATCATACAAGGCTAAGGTCAGATAACCTTTGCCGGAACCCATGTCGGCGATATGCAGGGTTTTCTCCTCAGGCAGGTGTTTGAGTATGCCCTCCAGCAGTCGCACATAATGATTCATCTGCCTGAACTTGTGCTGCATCTCTTTCCTGACCTTGCCTTCCTTACCGGTTATGCCCAGTTCATAGAGATACAAGGGCTGTTCCTTACCCAGATAAACATCGGCAGCGCGGTCGTGCTCAAGGGAAACCGTTTCGGTGTTGGTTATCCGGGCATGTCGACTATACTTCTGCCTGCCGCTTTTCATCGTTTTCAGGTAATGCACCGCATCGGTGGTGAACAGGTCGGCATTGTTGAAATCGTTTTTCAACAGCTTGCCAAGTTCGGATAGTCCTTCCTGTAACGTAAAGTTTTGCGTAATATCTTTCGAGACATGACGATAAACAAAACCAAGCATCATGCCGCCGCGGATGGAAACCGGTCGGATGCTTATTTTTTCGGATTCAACACCTGCGTGCTTCCGACCCGACACAACGATTTTCAGCAAAGTCTGAGCGGCAAAAGCCTGCTCGGCTATGGACAGGAATTTTCCGGCAACAGCATGCTCCCGATTTTCTTCTTCAGGCATCATAAATGCAAAATATATCGATCCGGGTGAAGGTATTTGACTGCTGTATTCAAGTCCCCCTCACAACCGAAAACCCCATAATGGCTGCACGCAATTATTACCGCTTATTTTGAAATCTTGGGGCCAAACACTACTTTTGCAGCGCGTTCGCATCACGTGAACCTGGGTTATGGTGTAACGGCAGCACTACAGATTTTGATTCTGTCTGTCTAGGTTCGAATCCTAGTAACCCAACACTTCTACCGGCTTATAGCCGGTTTTTTCATTTCATTCCCTCAATACCCCAGGATCTTCATCATACTCTGTGCCGATTGCTGCCGGGCATAGACCCAATCGGTAAGTTTCCCGTTCTTGTCGTATTCCACAATCACATGCTTTGGCGATGGAATCAGGCAATGCTTGATGCCGCCGTAGCCGCTGATCTGGTCCTGATAGGCGCCGGTATGGAAAAAGCCCAGATACAGGGGCTCCGATGCGCCCAGTTTGGGGAGGAAGACTTCGTTGATATGTTCTTCGGAATCGTAGTAATCATGGCTGTCGCAGGTGATGCCGCCCAGAGTCACCCGCTGGTACTCATCGTTCCATTTGTTGATGGGCAGCAGCAGGAACTTTTCTCCGATGCCCCAGGTATCGGGCAAGGTGGTAATGAACGATGAATCGATCATATACCAGATCTCACGGTCGTTCTGCATCTTTTCGCCGATGACGCTGTAGATATGCGCCATGCTCTCCCCTACCGTAAAGCTGCCAAATTCGGAAAAGATGTTCGGCATGGGCACCTTGTTGCGCTTGCAGGCATCCTTGATGTTGCGCACGATCTCGTTGATCATGAACTGGTAGTCGTACTCGAAGCCCAGCGAGTGCTTGATGGGGAATCCGCCGCCGATGTTGATGGAATCAAGCTCCGGGCAGATCTTTTTCAACTGGCAGTAGAGGTTGATCACCTTGTTGAGTTCGCTCCAGTAATAGATGTCGTCTTTGATGCCCTTGTTGAGGAAAATGTGCAGCATCTTCAGCTGAAACTTGTGCTCGAATCCCTCGATTTCGTCGACATAAAACTCCAGGATGTCCTTGGCACGCATGCCCAGCCTTGAGGTATAGAAAGGAAAGTTGGGTTCCTCCTCGGCAGCCACGCGTATGCCCAGTTTGAAGGGCTCCTTGGCTCCCTTGTAGGCCTTCAACTCTTCCTTGTTGTCGAGCACGGGTATCACATTCTTGAACCCGCTATTGATCAGCCTGTTGATGCGCTGCGTATAAGGCCGCTGCTTGTAGCCGTTGCAGATGATATAGATATCCTTGTTGATCTTGCGGCGGGCATAAAGCTTGTTGATGATATCGATATCGTATGCGTAGGAGGTTTCCAGATGCACATTGTGCTTCAGCGTTTCCTCCACAATAAAGGAGAAATGCGAACTCTTGGTGCAGTAACAGTAATGGTATTTGCCCTCGTAGCGGTATTTCTTGAAAGCACTGGCGAACATCTTCTTCGCCTTGTCGATCTGCATGCCGATCTTGGGCAGGTAGGTGAGCTTGAGTGGAGTGCCGTACTTTTCAATAAGCGCCCGGATATCAAGTCCGTTGTAGCGCAGGTTTTCATCTTCAACACGGAAATCTTCCTGCGGAAAATTGAAGGTCTGCCTGACCAGGTCGGCATACGAATTATTGAGGTTGTTCATCCGGCATCAATGGGTTTTTACGTGAGGCACAAAAGTAATCGTTTGCTTTTACCTTGAGCCTGTTTTCATCAGGTCGTTTGCAGCAGAATGCATAAAAAACGGCCACCAGATTTCCTGATGGCCGC
This sequence comes from uncultured Ferruginibacter sp., assembly GCA_964655055.1. Classification (GTDB taxonomy): domain Bacteria; phylum Bacteroidota; class Bacteroidia; order Chitinophagales; family Chitinophagaceae; genus Ferruginibacter. The sequence continues at coordinate 16,757 of CAZZLI010000014.1, read as the reverse complement.
GGATAAAGTTCAGCTTGATGGTTTCAGGTTATTTCACCTGAGCGATCAGCCTGCTGAACGACTCGGGCTCGTTCATGGCGAGATCGGCCAGCACCTTGCGGTTGATATCGATGTTCTTTTCTGCCAGGCGGTGGATGAATTCGCTGTAGGTGAGTCCTTCAGCACGCACGGCGGCATTGATACGGGTGATCCAGAGGCTGCGGTATTCGCGCTTCTTGAGTTTGCGGCCCACATAGCTGTAGGTGAGGCCTTTTTCAAGCACATTCTTGGCTACGGTGTACACATTTTTGCGCTTGCCGTAAAACCCTTTGGCCGATTTGAGGATGCGTTTCCTTCTGGCGCGGGAAGCCACTGCATTTTTTGAACGGGGCATATACTGATTTTTTTAAGTTAAGGAATGCGGAATTCACCGGTACATCAGCCTCTGAGGCGGAGCAACCGAAGCACAAAGGCTTGCTGGGTCGGATGGACCATACCGTCGATGCCCATCTTACGCTTGCGCTTTGTGGTTTTTTTGGTGAGGATGTGCCGCTTGAACGGTTTCTGGTAGGTAATCAGGCCGCTGCCTGTCACCTTGAAGCGCTTCTTGGCGCTGGAGTTGGTTTTAACCTTTGGCATTTGATAACAAGTTGTCGTTACTCCCTGCCGGCGCCCCGAAAGGACGGGAACTTTTTGAGCCATGTGGGAAATGCCGGAAAAGCACAGGTCTTTTTCGGGCGGCGAAGGTAGGTTTTTCCGGCTGAAAATTGAAATTATATCCTGAAAAAGCCCAAAATAAGAGGATTGGCCCCGCTCTTCCCGCCTAAAAACAACATTGGCTTAACCTCGGGCATCCTACATTCGCACAGTACTGCATCTTTTATGGAAATCACCGCCAAAACTGCCGCTGACCTTCGCCTGACCGAAGAGGAATTCGGCATGATCAGGGAAATCCTCGGCCGAACACCCAATTTCACGGAACTCTGTTGCTACAGCGCCATGTGGAGCGAGCACTGCAGTTACAAGAATTCCATCAAATGGCTGAAAACCCTGCCCCGCGAAAGCAGCAGGATGCTGGTGAAAGCGGGCGAAGAAAACGCGGGACTGATGGATATCGGCGACGGCTTCGGTGTCGTCTTCAAAATTGAAAGCCACAACCATCCCAGCGCCATCGAACCCTTCCAGGGCGCGGCCACCGGTGTGGGTGGCATCCACCGCGATATTTTCACCATGGGTGCACGACCTATTGCCGCACTCAATTCGCTGCGGTTCGGCCTGCCGGAATCGGACAAGACACGGCACCTGCTTCGGGGTGTGGTAAGCGGAATCGGCCATTACGGAAACTGCTTTGGTGTGCCCACGGTCGGCGGCGAAGTTTATTTCGACGCCTGTTACCATACCAATCCGCTGGTGAACGCCATGAGCGCAGGCATTGTGGAAAAAGGCCGAACGGTTTCGGCCATCGCCAGCGGAGCAGGTAATCCTGTTTACTATGTAGGCAGCGCCACAGGAAAAGACGGCATCGGCGGGGCCTCCTTCGCATCGGCCAATATCACCGAAGACAGCGCCGAAGACCTGCCTGCCGTTCAGGTGGGCGACCCCTTTCAGGAAAAAAAACTCCTGGAAGCCTGTCTTGAAGTGATTGCCACCGGTGCTGTGGTGGGCATGCAGGATATGGGCGCCGCCGGCATCATCTGCTCCACCGCCGAAATGAGTGCAAAGGGGCAAAGCGGTATGCAGATCGATCTTGAGAAAGTTCCCGTAAGGCAGCAGAATATGAAGGCGTGGGAACTCCTGCTCAGCGAAAGCCAGGAGCGCATGCTGATGGTGGTGGAGAAAGGAAAAGAACACCTGGTGCAAGCCGTGTTCGAAAAATGGGATCTGCCCTGCAGTGAAATCGGCACCGTAACAACCACCGGGCTTTTGGAATTCAGACTGCACGGGCATCCTGAAGCGGTGGTGCCGGCCGAATCGCTGGTACTGGGCGGCGGTGCACCGCAATACGACCGCGAAAGCCGCGAGCCGGAATACTTCAAACAAATTGCCGCGTTCCGTCCCGAACATATTCCCGTACCCGATGATCTGCGCGAAGTAGCCGGAAAGCTAATGTCCCTGCCGGTGATTGCCTCAAAGAAATGGATTGCGGAACAGTATGACAGTATGGTGGGTGCAGGAACCCTGACTACCAACCATGCCTGCGATGCCGCCGTAGTGCTTGCCCGGCCAACCGGAAAAGCCCTGGCCCTGACTACCGACTGCAACAGCCGCTATGTATTTGCCGATCCCTACAAAGGCGCCATGATTGCCGTTGCCGAAGCGGCCAGAAACCTGGTATGCAGCGGGGCCAGTCCGCTGGGTATCACCAACTGCCTGAACTTCGGAAACCCCTATAATCCCGAAGTGTATTTTCAGTTCACCCGCGCGGTACAGGGTATGGGCCTTGCCTGCCGGAAATTCGATACGCCGGTAACGGGTGGCAATGTGAGTTTCTACAACGAAAACCCCGAGGGACCGGTTTACCCCACACCCACTATCGGCATGGTAGGCCTGATAGAGCATCCTGAAAACATCATGACGCTGGATTTCAAAAATGCCGGCGATCGTATCTACCTCATCGGCACCTCGCGTAACGATATCGGCTGCAGCGAATATCTGGCCCGCATTCATGGAGTGGCTTACAGCCCTGCACCCTATTTCAATCTCGATGAGGAATACGGAATCCAGTGCGCCGTAGCATCGCTGATTGAGAAGAAACTGATCTGCTCAGCACATGATGTCAGCGAAGGCGGTCTCTTTGTAACCCTTGCCGAATCGGCCTTCCCCAATGCATTGGGCTTCGATATCCGGCTACCCGAAACCCTGCGTCCCGATTCCTTCCTGTTCGGTGAAGCACAAGGCCGCATTGTTGTCAGTGTATCAATGGAAATGGAAAAAGAAATGCTGGCTGCGTTAGATCTGATGTGCACTTCCCATGAATTTCTGGGAACCGTCAGCGACGGCGGGTTCCGTATCGGAGGGGCGGACTGGGGTATGGTGGAAGAATGGAAGGCAACTTATGAGCGTTCGCTGGAATCCCTGATGCAATAAATCTTTCCGCATCTGTGCCTGGATGAAGTGTCGGAAAATCCATACAGTTATTCTCGTGCCTTTTGTGTTTTCCTTTGTGAACCTTGTGGTAAAGTTTTCACTTAGCGGCTATACATGAAAATCACTTTTTGCGTCATATTCTTTGCGGCCTAAGCGTCCGCTCCTGGGCGATTTTTGCGTGTTTTTTTTTGCACGCAGAGAACGCGAAGTTCCCGCTGAGAGCGCGGAGAGATTTCGGTTCACCATGAACCGTGTCACTTCTTTGTATCATTTTTTTCGGTCGGCACATCATTCAAAACTTAACATTTAGCATCCAACACCGGCCTAAAGGCTTAGCGTGAAACTCTCTGCGGCCTTTGCGCGTTCTCCTCTGCGGCCTCTGCGTGAAACAAACCCCGGCTTTTTGTCTGAACTGTGATCAGCATGATTAAATGAAGACTATGATGAATGCCTTTTATGCATAAAGCTTGATGAATAGATAAAAAAAGGTACTGGAAAAAAGGCTCTGCATGGCGCCTTACCTTTCCCTTGTTCGCGGCTGGGCTCTGCTGCTATCCCCTCTTGTGGAGACCCGGCTGGGAAATGAGGCCAAAACTAAATGGTGGTTGGTGGTAACGCTGCAGTTTCATTGATCGGCAAAAAAAAACATTCCACCTTTTTAGATGGAATGTTTTTATCTGGTCGAATACTGTGTCGATTAATAACCGCCCATTCCGCCCATATCGGGAGCAGGATGGCTATGCGCGGCTTCTTCCTTGGGCTTGTCGGCAATCACACACTCCGTAGTGAGCAACATACCGGCAATGGAAGCGGCGTTCTCCAAAGCGACGCGGCTTACCTTGGTGGGATCGATAACACCGGCCTTGAAGAGGTTTTCATAAACCTCGGTGCGGGCATTGAATCCGAAATCGCCTTTACCTTCCTTGATCTTCTGCACCACGATCGAACCGTCGATTCCGGCGTTGGAAGTTAGCGTACGCATAGGCTCTTCCAGCGCGCGGCGTACGATGGCCATACCGGTTTGCTCGTCTTCGATCTGACCACGCACCTTGGCTTCAAGGGCTTCGATGGCACGGATGTAAGCTACACCGCCACCGGGTACGATTCCTTCCTCAACAGCGGCACGGGTGGCATGCAGGGCATCATCCACACGGTCTTTCTTCTCTTTCATTTCCACTTCGGTGGCAGCACCTACGTAGAGTACGGCTACACCGCCGGCCAGCTTGGCCAGACGCTCCTGCAATTTCTCACGGTCGTAATCGGAGGTGGTGTTCTCCACCTGGGCTTTGATCTGGTTCACGCGGGCAGTGATGTCGGCCTTCTTGCCGCGGCCACCCACGATGGTGGTATTGTCTTTGTCGATAGTAACCGAAGCGGCTTGTCCCAATGTAGTCAGGTCAACACCTTCCAGTTTGTGTCCCAGCTCTTCGCTGACCACGGTACCGGCGGTGAGGATGGCGATATCGGTAAGCATTTCTTTCCTTCTGTCGCCGAAACCGGGGGCTTTTACAGCAGCCACCTTGATGGTGCCGCGCAGTTTGTTCACCACCAGGGTAGCGAGTGCCTCACCTTCCAGATCTTCGGAGATGATCAGCAGCGGACGACCGCTCTGGGCCACTTTCTCCAAGATGTGGAGGATATCTTTCATGGCCGAAATCTTCTTATCGTAAATCAGGATATATGGGTTCTGCAATTCAGCTTCCATCTTCTCGCTGTTGGTCACGAAGTAGGGCGATACATAGCCGCGATCGAACTGCATACCTTCAACAACATCAACAGTAGTGTCGGTGCCTTTGGCTTCCTCAACGGTGATTACCCCTTCCTTACCCACTTTGGCGAAAGCTTCGGCAATCAGCTTACCGATGGTTTCGTCGTTGTTGGCGGAAATGGTAGCTACCTGCTGGATTTTCTTGCTGTCGTTACCAACAGTCTGTGACTGGGCTTTCAGGTTTTCAACCACGAGGCTTACCGCCTTGTCGATACCGCGCTTCAGATCCATAGGATTGGCGCCGGCGGCAACCATCTTCAATCCTTCTGAGATAATGCTTTGGGCAAGCACGGTAGCGGTAGTGGTTCCGTCACCGGCGATATCGGCGGTTTTGCTGGCCACTTCCTTCACCATTTGCGCACCCATATTCTCGATGGGATCTTCGATTTCAATTTCCTTGGCAACGGTCACGCCATCCTTGGTAACCTGGGGAGCGCCGAATTTCTTTTCAATGACCACGTTGCGGCCTTTGGGACCCAGGGTCACTTTCACCGCGTTGGCGAGATTGTCCACGCCTCTTTTCATCTTGTTTCTTGCTTCGATGTCGAAGTAGATCATTTTAGCCATAGTGTTTTATTCCCCTGCCGGATGTTCCGGCGATTGCCTGCGGGGAGAAACAGGTTTTAAGTTGTTGATCAGATAATGATTTCCGAAAAGCCGGTCTTTTTAGACTACAGCAAGGATATCGCTTTCGCGCATGATGAGATATTCAACCCCGTCGATGCTGATTTCGGTTCCGGCATATTTGCCATAGAGCACGGTGTCGCCGGATTTCACGCTAACCGGTTCGTCTTTTTTCCCCGGGCCGGCAGCCATAACGGTTCCGCGCTGGGGTTTTTCCTTGGCCGTATCGGGAATGATGATACCGCCGGCCGATTTCTCTTCTGCGGGAGCAGCTTTTACGATTACCCGGTCGTGAAGCGGGGTAATGCTCAACTTTTTGGACATAACTGAATGGATTTAAGTGATTTGAATGATTGGTATCCCTTGGCGGGCAAACACCCTCATCGAATTCCATACCAAAACACCGGAGGGGTCTTGTTGTCAGTTTATAAGCTCCGGCATTAAAGAAACAGACCTGATTTAATGCAATATCGTCAGTCCGGTAAAAAGAGACCGATTTTCTGTCATACTGAAAAGGGAATGTTTATGGATTTTGGGAAAGGAGGAAAACCTAAACATGCCGGGGGCAATTTGAATAATACCGATTGGATATCTGTAATGGTTCAATTTCATTGGACCAAACAGCTATATAATCGGCATTATACATGAAAATTTTAGGGCTGAATGATAGACCATATTCGTATAACTTCGCCGCGAAAACGCATACGATGATCAGCCGGCGGAATATTCGAATCAAGGTAATGCAGACCCTCTACACGGTTGAAAGCCAGCAAAATGAGTGGGATGCCACCGCGGCGGACAAGATGCTCGACAAGCATTTCGACAATACCCGCAGCCTATTTGTCTATCTGGCCTACTTCATCACCGAAGTGGCCCGCTACGCCGAAAAAGACGCCCATATCCGGTCGCAGAAACACCTCCCCACCGATACCGACCTGAACATCAGCACCAAGATCGCCGGCAACGAACTGCTCTGGAAAATGCTGGAAGACCCCGGCTTTGCAGCAGCGCTGCAGGATGTACACCCCGAACGGATCATCGACAACCAAATCCTTAAGAAAATCTACCGGGAGCTGACCGGGTCGGAACAATACCGGGAATACATCAACGAGCCTTCGCGCGACAAAAGAAACGAGAAGGACATCCTGTTCTTCATATTCAACCAGCTGATGCTGCCCAGTGAAGATTTCACCGGACATCTGGAAGAATACTTCCTCAACTGGCAGGATGATGCCGAAATGCTGGTACTGCTGGTGCAGAATTTCATCCAGAAACCCCAGCAGATCCGTCTGCTTGAGTTTGTCAGCGCCGAGAAACAGGAGTTCGGCCATCTGCTGCTTCAAACCACCGCCCAAAAAAAGGAAATCAGCCTGGAGCTGCTTAAACCCAAACTGAAAAACTGGGATGCCGAACGGATCGCATCGCTGGACCTGCTGATCATCCGGATGGCCATCATGGAATTCCTGTTCTTCGATACCATTCCGCCCAAAGTAACCATCAACGAATACATCGATATCGCCAAGGAATATAGCACCGACCAGAGCGGCCAGTTCATCAACGGCATACTCGACAATATCCTCAAAGAACTCACTACCCAGGGCAGAATAAATAAAAAGACCTATAAGAACAGCACACTATGAAACTACGAAAAGGCAATCCGCTTTTGACCACATCAAATCACGCTCTGAACCCCCTTATATTCGCATTAGCCTTCAGCCTCAGCATCACAAGCTGCGATGTAAGACACAACGAGAAGATTTCCGACGAAGCCGCAGCCCGGCTTGAACAGGCGCTGAAAGACACCACGACCGTGCAGCTGATCGACAGCGTGTATGATTTCGGCAGCCGGACGGAAGGCGATAAAATCGGATTCAGTTTCCGCTTTGTGAATTCCGGTAAAAAACCGCTTGTCATCACCGGAACGCATGCCGGCTGCGGATGCACCCAACCCGAAAAACCTGATAAACCGGTGAACCCCGGCGATACCGGCATCATCAAGGTGGTTTTCGACAGCAAGGGCAAATCGGGGAAGCAGGAAAAATTCATCACAGTGGCGTCCAATGCAAGACCCAACTTTCCCGACCTGCTGCTTAAAGGGGAAATCGTTACCAAACAATGACATCAATTTTCATTCACCATTCATAATCTAACGCATGCAACTTCACATTCACCTGCTCATGATGGGCGACGGGAAACAGGATACCGGGGGACTCAACCTGGTTTTCATGGGTCTCATGATCCTGGTCTTCTGGCTCTTCATGATCCGGCCCCAGGCCAAAAAAGCCAAACAGCAGAAAACCTTCATCAGCGATCTGAAAAAGGGCGACAAGGTGGTAACCATCGCCGGCATCCACGGCACCATCAACAAGATCAACGAAGACAATACCATCAGCCTGGAAGTGAACCCCGGCAGCTATCTCAAAATTGAGAAAAGCACCATCAGCATGGAGATGAGCGCGGGTCTCAATAAAACCGAAAAGGCCTAGTTCCCGGATTACCATGTTGAAAGTCGGCATCACCGGTGGCATCGGCAGTGGCAAAAGCACCGTGGCACGGATGTTTGAAGTGCTCGGCGTTCCGGTGTTCTATGCCGATACGGAAGCCCGGAAGATGATGGAGGAAGATGAAGAAGTCCATGCAGCAATCATCGGTTTATTCGGGCCCGAAGCCTATGCCGAAGGAAGGCTCAACAGGAAACTTCTTTCCACAAGCATATTCAACAACCGCCAACTTCTGGAACAACTCAATGCCATCGTTCATCCGGCCATCCTGCGTAAAGCCGACAACTGGATGGACGGACAGACGACTTCCTATGCCCTCAAAGAAGCCGCACTGATTTTTGAAAGCGGCGGACAACGCTATCTGGACCTGGTTGTCGGCGTACAAGCCCCCGAAGCGTTGAGGATAGCCCGCGTCATGAAACGCGACGGCATCAGCCGCGATACGGTACTGGCCCGTATGCGCCAGCAGATTGACGAATCGGTAAAAATGCGGCTCTGCGATTTCATCATCCGCAACAACGATCTTGAACTCGTAATCCCCCAGGTGGTTGCCATTCACGAAAAAATACTGGCCAGAAACAGGGCATGAAAAAAGCCGGCAATGACGCCGGCAATTTTCATTCAAAAACAAAAGCGCGTTTATCGCACCAGCGCCACATTACCCTTGTAAAGCAGCACCGCGTTGTTATCACAGATGATTTCCACGACGTAAACATATACGTCCACATTCAGCGGCCTTCCCTTGAAGGTTCCGTCCCAGCCGAAAGCCGCATCATTGGCATTGAAGCTGTTCTTTTCAAACACCTGTTCGCCCCAGCGGCTGTATACCTTGAAGGTCTTGATCTTGAAGAGTCCCGTACCGCGCGGATAGAAAAGATCGTTGGATCCGTCGTTGTTGGGCGAGAAGGTATTGGGGATGAATAGATTGCCGCCGTTGCACACCACAAACACATTCACCTTGTCGCGGGCCAGGCACCCCCCGGCGTTCTTTACCTCTACGGTGTACTCGGTGTTCTGGTTGGGCCTGACCGAAATGCCGGGATAAACATTCCGCATCAAACCGTAAGTCGGCTGCCAGTCAACCTGGGTAACATCGGAAGAAATCACCGGAACCAGATCGGCCACACTGCCCACATTGATGGTGCGGTCGGGACCCGCTTCTACAGTGGGTATGGGATAGACTTTGATGTTGATATAGGCTGTATCGCTGAAACAACCCACGCCGTCGAAGCCGACAACCTGGTAGTTGGTTGTTGCATCAGGACTTGCATTTTGCACCGAATCGGTGGCATTGTTGAGTCCGGCTTGTGGTGTCCACCTGTACGTACTTGCTCCTGTTGCCCCGATCCGTACACTACTGCCCCGGCAAATGCTTGAACCGCTGCTGCTGCGGATCTTCAGTTTTTGCTGCACGCTTACCCGTACCGTGTCGCGTGAACTGCAACCATGGATGGTGGTACCCGTTACGATATAACTGATATTGGCCGTGGTGCCGGTACTGGGCGTGGCGCAGTCGGTACAACTCAGCGCCGTGGCGGGAGTCCAGGAATAATTCAACGCACCGGTTGCCTGCAGCTTACGGATGCTTCCGGTGCACAAGAGGAAATCCTCGTCGGCCTTTACAACCGGAACCACATAGGCCTCAACATCCTTCTGCACTGTTGTGGCACAACCGCTGGAGTTGGTTCCCGTCAGCGAAACGGCATAAATACCTGCGGTTGAATAATCCTGTGCCGCAGGCTGGACGGCGTTCCCCGAATTCCCGTTGGCAAAGTTCCAGCTCCATGCAATTGCCGAAGTATCGGGCATTGTGAGTTGTGCTGAAAACTGCACATTCAATGGAGCACAGCCGTTGGGAGTTGACTGAATAGCAATCCGCGGAGAAGCCACAATACGCACCGGAGCCGATGCAACAGCCGTATCGGTACAACCCGAGGCAGACGTAACCACCAGTTTCGGAGTATAACTGCCTGTGGCGGAAAATTGATGAGACGGGTTTCTCAGGCTTGAACTACCGCCGTCACCGAATATCCATGAATAGCCGGTGATGGCTTCATTGGAAACCGATGAATCGAAGAAGCTGACCGAACCTGAGTCGCAAAGCGGACGCTTGTCGAACCGAAATGCGGCATCAATGCTTTTTACCCGGATGGTGTCTGTTCCGCCAATCGGAACCCGGCAACCCTGGGGATCCAACAGAATCATACGGGGCACATAATTCCCACCTTCAACATAACTGTGCACGAGCAGGGAATCGTTGCCCTGCACAATATTCCCGTCACTGAAATCCCAGATGAACGAAGCCCGTTCCTGCGTATGGCCTTCGAAACTTGTGCGAAGCGGCTTACAGCCGGTCAGCGGCGCATAGTTGAAGTACCCTCTGGGGCCTTTGATCAGTATGTCTTTTTCACTGGTGTTTTCACAACCTCCCGGAGCTGTTATGGTCAGCCTGACCCGGTAGGTTCCGGGGTAGGTGTAGAAATGACCTGGATTATTGTTCGTTGTTGAGGTACTGTCGCCAAAATCCCAGACCCTGCTGATACTGTTTGCCGATTGGTCGGTAAAATTCACCAGCAATGGCGGACAGCTGGCGAATGAGTCACTCATGCGGAAGGATGAAACGGGCGTAATGATATTGACTACGGCACTGCGTACCACAGAATCCATACATCCGTATTGATCGGTAACGCGCAGTTTAACCGTATAGATTCCGCCTGCGGCATAGGTGTGAACCGGACTGGTATCGGAAGAGGATAGACCATCACCGAAATTCCAGTTATAGGTAAGCTGGTTACCCTGTGAGGTATTGGTGAAGCGGATCAGTTTTCCCGGACAGGAAAGCGTATCCGTAGTCCGGAATGAAGCCACGGGTTTCGAAACAATGATGGGCCTTGCCAGCCTTATGGTATCGCTGCATCCTTTCGTATCCACCACTTTGAGGGATACATTGAATTGACCAGAACGGATATAACTGTGTGAGAATGGAGCGGCGGCAAGGGTATCGATGACCCCGTCGCCATAACGCCAGATCCAGGTTGTGATCGGATGGGTACCGTCGGAGCGTGAACTGTCGCTAAAACCGACCAGGCTGTTCAAACAGGTACCGTTCACCGTGGTTGAAAAACCCGCAGTAGGTCCGAATACCCGGATATAATTTGTTTTCAGCAACGTATCGGTACAACCGAGCACATTGCGCATAATCATACGAACACTGTAAACTCCGGTTCGGGTATACGTATTCGATATTGTTCCTGAAGAGGTGGGCACTGCGGAATTACCGTTACCGAAATCCCAGGTGTAAGCGGCAATATCGCTTGACGACAGCCCTGTGCTGAACTGTACCGGCGTTCCCTTACAGGGTGTGGTATCCGATGCGGTAAATGCAGGTTTGGCATTGACCACACGGAACTGCAGTGTTTGTGTGAAATCGCAACCCGTTTGCCGATTGTAAGCGGTAAGCGTGACAATGTACACACCGGGAAGCGCATAGGTATGCACCGGCGACCATTGGCTTGATGAAGTGCCGTCGCCGAAATACCAGACACAGGAATCGGCACCTATCGACCTGTTGGTAAATACCCGCTCCATCGGAAGGCTGCACTGGAACGCCATGGTGAACCTGGCAATCGGCGGATTGATATAAACATGCCGGGGAAGCGAAACACTGTCGGGGCAGCCATTGCTCCATACTTTCAGCTTGATATCGAAATAACCAGTATCCTGATACCGGTGCGAGGGATTACGCAGCGTGGATGTACTTCCGTCACCGAAACTCCAGAACCAGGCGGTAGCGCCTGCGGTGGAATCGCGGAAATAGACCGGAAGCCGGGCACAATTGATCCGGGGCGTGATGTTGTAAAGCAGATCGGGCTTGTTTCCGGCGGCAATACCACGAACCATGCGCACCGTATCGCTACAGCCGTCTTCGTTGAATACAATCAGGCTTACCGGATAAATACCCGGCTGCGTGTAGGTATGCGTGGGGCTGGCCTGGTTCGATACGCTGCCGTCACCGAAATCCCAGATATAGGTTGCCACGGGACTTGAAGATTGAAAGTTACTGCTGAATGTTTTGGTAAACGGAACACATCCGCTGTCGGGAAGATTGTTCAATGAAACCACAGGTTTTCTAATCACAACCAGCGAAGGTTTGCTGAGGGTATCTCCGCATCCGAATGTATTGTTCACAATCAACTGCACCCTGAACGCACCGAAGCTGTTGTAGGTCGTGGAAGGATTTTGAATCGAAGAAGCCTGTCCGTTTCCGAAACTCCAGGCATAAGTTGCAGCCCCGAGGGAGAGGTTTGAAAAATACACGGTCAGCGGAACTTTACAGGCTGCTGTATCCGAAACCGTGAAGTTGGCAACCGGCCTTGCCACAACCGTAATGTTGCGGAAGGTGGAATCGGAGCAGGCGCCGAAATTCGCTACCATCTTCACCCGGTAGATTCCCGGTGTGGCAAAACGGGCGGTTGGATTCAACGCTGTGGAGCTTGTACCGTTTCCAAAATCCCAACGCACCGAATTCGGGACCGGAACCGAAGTACCCGTAAAAGAAAGTGGTGCGCCTGCACATACCGAATCGCGTGAGGTGAACGAAGCGGATACGGTGCCTATGCGGATCGCATTCACCCTGGTGATGGTATCGCGACATCCCGTGCTGCTTACCGCAATCAATCGTACGGTATAGGAACCGGTAGCCGTATAAACATGAACGGGGTTGGGATTCACCGAACTGCTGCCATCGCCGAAATCCCAGGCATAACTCAGGGTCCCCGAGCCTGTACTGGTATTGGTGAAGTTGATGGTTGCCGGTGCGCCGCAGGAACTGCTGCTGCTATTGGTGAACGAGGCTTTGACACCGGTGCTGATGTTGATCATCGCCGGCTTGGTCAGCACAGCGGCACAACCTGCCGAATTCCGAACCTGCAGCGTGACATTATAGGTTCCGCGGGCATTGTAAACATGCACGGGATTTTGAAGTTGCGATGTGGAACCGTCACCGAAATCCCATTGCCAGAACACCGCATTGGCCGATCCGGGATTGCTGATATCCGTAAACTGTACCCGGAGCGGATAGCAACCGGTAATTGATGAAGCGGTAAAATCCACCGTAGGTTTGGAATTGACCGTGATAAAGTCGACACGGGTCAACGAATCGGAGCCTGAAGCATTCCGCACTACAAGTTTTACCGTGTACCGGCCGGGTTGGAAATAGGTTACCGAGGGATTCTGCAGGGAGGACCGTGTACCGTTACCCAGATCCCATGACCAGGAAGTGGGGCTTCCGGTGCTGGAGTCGGTGAAGCGCACCAGCAAAGGCGAGCAACCGCTGTCGGGGCTGGCGCCGAAACGGGCCTGCAACTGGGCTTCAATCTTGTTTGAGATGAAGGAAACGAACAGTACACAACATACCCTTACGAGCAGGCGGGCTGTCATAGGTTTGGCTTTTGTTTTTGAATGGATCTGACAAACGGGCGTTTGTCAACCCTTATAACTCCAAAAAAGCCGCAAAATTGTGTTGATGAATCATCCTTTCCGGAGCCCGGATAGAAATAGCTGGAAAAACTTCTTTACAGGCGACGCATGTTCAGCTGCTTCGGATCGGTGGTTCCCCAGGGAGCCAGTTGCATCACAGGAATGTCTTTGCGAACAAATCGCCATTTCCGGTTGATGAACGAAAAGGACGCCGGAGGTGCCGGAGTATTCAGGTTGATGGTGAGAAACCCGTAATCATCATTCGAGGTCCAGGTACCGCGGATGGTATCGGTGTTCCGGTAACCGATCATGGGGCCGTCGATGTAGGAATTGGTTTTGGTCAGGATGAAAAAGTATCCGCTGAAGTCCTGTGTCTTATCGGTTCCGTTGTCCTTGGCCAGATCCACGATATAGGTCCTGTTCAGGATCTCCTGCTCAAAATAGCGTTGCAGTGCGGATATCTGGATATCCTGAACCGCTTTCTTACAACCCGAAAAGAACAACAGCAGGGCGGTGGCCAGGGCAATCAGGAAACGGCTGCGCAGCAGGAATTCGGACATGGTTTCTTTTGTTGGGCGCATGAAATTAGTTCATTTGTTTTATTAATCCGTATGAAGCACCCATTCCCGTTGAATTTCAGCATTGGACGTCTTCAGTCTGATAACGGAAGCAATGACCGGCTCATTGCGGACAAACCGCTGTTTTTCATGACTGCGGTATTTGACTAAATTGCGTTTATGGAAAAACGGACAATCGGCGATATAATCAGCCAGCTTGAAAAAACCGCTCCTCCCCGACTTCAGGAGGCTTACGACAACTCAGGCCTGCTTACGGGCAATCCCGACTGGAACTGTACCGGCGCCCTGGTTTGTCTCGACTGCACCGAGGAGGTATTGGAGGAGGCCATCCGTCTGGGATTCAACCTGATCATCGCCCATCATCCGGTCATTTTCACCGGCCTGAAGCGCATCAATGGGAACGGCTATGTGGAAAAGACGGTCATAAAAGCCATCAGGAACGATCTGGCCATCTATGCTCTGCACACCAACCTCGACAATGTGCTCGATGGGGTGAACAGCCGTATTGCGGATAAAATCGGACTTGAGGAACGGGAAGTGCTTGCGCCCAAAAAAGAACAATTACTGAAACTGGTTACGTATTGTCCAACCGCCGATGCCCCAAATCTGATCAATGCCCTTTTCGCTTCCGGAGCCGGGCATATTGGCGCCTACAGCGAATGTAGTTTTTCGGTCAGCGGCACAGGAACATTTTTACCCGGTGATGAAGCCAATCCGCATCTGGGCGAACGGGGCAAAAGGCATAGTGAGCAGGAAGAACGGATCGAGATGATTCTCTCCGCGCATCTGGAAGAGCAAGTAACGGCTGCACTGAAAAAAAACCACCCTTACGAAGAGGTAGCCTATGATATGACCCTTCTCCGCAACAACCAGCGGCAGATCGGCAGCGGGCTGATGGGAAGACTGCCCAACCCGGTCGATGAGGGTTACATGCTCGAAAAACTGGCCTTTGCTTTCCATCAGAAGGCCATCCGCCATAGCGCCCTGACCGGAAAACAGATCCAAACGGTAGCCCTTTGCGGAGGTGCCGGCGCCTCATTCATTCCGGTGGCGCGGGGCCGGAAGGCCGATCTCTACATCACAGCCGACTTGAAATATCATGATTTTTTTGAGGCCGAAGGGCAAATGCTGTTGGCCGATATCGGTCATTATGAGAGCGAGCAGTTCACCATCGACCTGATTGTTGACATTTTGAAGCTGAATTTCCCTAATTTTGCCCACCTTAAAACAACGGTCAACACCAATCCGGTTCAGTACCACGTGGCTTTCTGACAAGTTGCGGAGTGATCCGGACCGGATCCAGGTTTTAACCGGGTACATTTTCAAAACAAGCAAAACCCAACCATAAATGGCCGCAGTCAAAGATTTCTCCGTTGAAGAAAAATTATCCTCCCTGGTCCGCCTGCAGAAAATCGACTGCAAACTCGATGAAATCCAGATCCTGAAAGGTGAATTACCCATCGAAGTGAAGGACCTTGAAGATGAGATTGAAGGACTCCACGCCCGTCAGGTGCGTGTGGAAGAGGAAATCAACGGCATGCAGGAGTTCATTGCCCAGAAGAAAACGGCCATTTCAGAAGCCGAAGCCCTGGTCAAAAAGTACGAGAAGCAGAGTGACAATGTGAAGAACAACCGGGAGTACGAAGCCATCAACAAGGAAATCGAAATGCAGACGCTTGAAATCAAGCTTTGCGAAAAACACATCAAGGATGCCACCGACGAAATCGCCGAAAAAGCCAAACAGCTCGATGCGGCCAAGAAAGCGGTGAGTACCAAGGAGCAGCATCTTTCCGGCAAAAAAACCGAACTGGAAAAAATCATCAAGGAAACGGAGAAGGAAGAAACCCATTACAACAAGCTTTCCAAAGAAGCAAGAGCGCAGGTTGATGAACGCCTGGTTACCAGTTACGACCGCATCCGTAAAAACTACCGAAACGGGCTGGCCGTTGTGGCCGTTGAACGCGACAGTTGCGGCGGATGTTTTCATGCGATTCCTCCCCAGAAACAAAGCGAAATCAAGCTAAGGAAGAAAATCATCGTTTGTGAGAACTGCGGCAGGATCCTGGTAGACAGCGACCTGAACGACACCGTGGTGGTAAAATAATCTTGTTCCATAACACATTGATCAAACACTTCTTTTGAAGTGTTTTTTTTTGGAAAACGGTTGCACCACCTGAGAATCAGCGTTAATTTCGTTCACGATTACATTCCGGATTTCCAAACCATTTTCCATGCTGCAGAGCATAGACATCAACAACTTCGCCATCATCGACAGGCTTACCGTAAAATTTTCGGAAGGCCTGAACATCATTACCGGGGAAACCGGCGCCGGAAAAAGCATCCTGATGAATGCCCTGGGACTTGTGCTGGGTGACCGGGCCGATAGTTCCGTGCTTGCCGAGAAATCAAAAAAATGCATTGTTGAGGCTTGTTTTTCAGCAGATGGTGATGAGCGGGTCGCTGCTTTCCTGGTGCAGCATGAACTGGACCGCGAAGACACACTTACCCTCAGAAGGGAAATTGCCGGAGCCGGAAAATCGCGTGCCTTCATCAACGACACGCCGGTTTCTTTAGCACAGGCAAGGGAATTGGGCAAACTGCTGGTTGACCTGCACCAGCAGTTTGACACGATGGAACTGGCTTCCTCAAGCTTTCAACTGGAAATAACCGATGCCTTAGCAGGAAACAGTGCAGCCCTCAAGTCCTATGCGGAATTGTACCGGGCTTTCACGGAAGAAGAAA
>CAZZLI010000013.1:0-39116 GCA_964655055.1 uncultured Ferruginibacter sp. | reverse complement strand
GAGCAATAAAAATATTTATGAAGCGCTTCAAAGGGCAGAGGAATTATTTAAAGAATTCGTTGCAATGGGCGGCCCGGGTTCGGGCAGACATCCTGAAGGGAAAGCAGTAGATACAATCATTTTACCGGACTCCCCTGAAGTAGAGGCCTACGCAATAAAGGCCAAAGAATCAGGAAAGGAAATTGATTATATCGGAAGAAAAATTGCTGGGACGATGGGCGGACAAACATCGGTCGTTGATTACAAATCTCCCAGCAGCATTGCACGTAAAGCAAATGACTACTACAAAGGAAACATCAACAAAGTAAAAGACGCAGTCAGGACTACGGTAATTATTGAAAAGCAATATATCCAACAGGCAATAGAAAAAGCAAAACAAATTCCGGGTTATGTGTATACTAATGAAAGAAACCCGGGTACAGATAGCCTGGGGTATAAGGGACATGCAATAATTTTCAAAACAAAAAACGGTATGTTTGGAGAGGTACAGATTAATTCACCCGAGCTAACATTTGCGAAAGAGCCAGAAATTAAAGCAAGAAAAATGCTGGGAGATGTCAAATACGATGAATTGGCAAAAAGAACGGGTATTAAAGGTGGCTTAGGTCATAAATTGTTTGAGGAATGGAGGGCACTTAGGGGTGAACATAGTGCATCAAGAAAAAAAGAAATTGAATTTGAATCAAAACAGTACTATAAACAGTTCTTCGCTTTAATCAACATGAAAACGAATTATGAAATAATCAGGGACCTTGTTGAAGCCGGTAAAGAGGTTTTTTTTGAGTGGGAATTTGAGGAGATTGCTTTAAAGTACTTGGGAAGCGATAAATGGGAAGCTAAAAACAAGGGTTATGGCGGCGCATTCTCCGTGAAATATGACGCAATGTTGTTGGCGGAAGCTTTATTGAGTAACCCGAGAATTATGACTAAAGAAGAATACGATCAGTATTGAACCTTTCCCCTGATTACACCTCGCAGTTCACAAAAAGTGCCAGTACCATAAATCGGTTCGCGGTGTACTCCCGATCGGGAAATCGTGGGTGCGGCCGGAAGCCAAAAAACCATGCTTCTCTTAGAAACGACGGACACGAAGGTTATTCCCCCAAACGCCCAGCTAGACCACTTAATAGTTGTTCGCGCGGGCGAAGTCCAGCGCAAAATCCGGCAAGATTTTGCTGATATCCCTTCGAATGGGTTAACCACCGGAGGGTAATGGTTGAAGATGCCGGTTCGTGCATGAAATCCTACCAGGATATTTTCAGGTCGTTGTTCTTTTGATCAACATCGGCCATTCGTGCGGTGGGATCGATGCGCACCCGCTTCAGGGTACCCAGTCGCTCGCTGAAGGTAACCACATAGGTGGGATGCGTCCAGCGCCAGGGCTCATGCACGGTGCGGGGCATCGCACCAGCCTCCACAGGTTTCACACCATACTGAAGATTGAGGGGAATAAGGTGCAAGGAAGAACGGCCGTCGCTGAAATCGAGTTGCAGATCGATGGGCATGGGCATCTGTCCGATACGCTTAATGCGGATTTTTGACATACCACCCTCCTCCCAAAGACTATCAATGGCATAATCGATGGTCTTGGTGGTATTGCACCAGTACTCCTTGTACCAGTCGAGTTTCATACCACTGACATCCTCCGCCACTTTGATGAAATCGGATGCGGTCGGATGCCGGAAACGCCAGTTTCGGTAATAAGCGAGCAGGATGCTGTCGCGAACGGAAGCGCCGGTGATATAACCCAGCTGCTCCAGAAAAACACAACCCTTGGAATAGGAGGAAATGCTGTATCCGAAATTGGAATTGTAATGGTCGGCATGGGTGGTCAGCGGCTCCTGCCAGGGTGTTTTGGCCAGATAATAGTAATTGCTGTAATTACTGTTATGCTCCAGCGGCAGCATTGCTGCTGAAGAATCAAGTTTCCGGAGTGCGGCTTCGTTGCCAGCCAGTTCCTTTCGGGTAACTGTTTCGCGGTAATAACCTTCCACCAGATCGGTGGCATACTCGGTGAATCCCTCATCCATCCAGGCATACAGGCTCTCATTGGTTCCAAGCATCATCTGATACCAGCTGTGCATCCATTCATGAAAAACGGTTCCGAGGCCGGGCCCCACCAGCAAGGTCGCCATGGGATACTCCATTCCCCCGTCGCCACCATGGATGAAGGAATACTGCGGATACGGATACTTGCCGAAATTCTTTTCGATGAAGGGAAGCACCTGCTCGGCGGCGTTGGCCACCTTATTCCAGTCGGCATCTGTAGAGGCGGCTTCTGAAGGATTCTTATACAACACATGGATTACCGGACCCCCACCCTTCAGTTTTTTGGTGATATGCCGGTATCCCGGATCGGCAGCCCATACGAAATCATGCACATTGGCTGCCGTAAAGCGCCATTTTCGTTTAGGTGCTACCGTGGCTTTCAATGGTGTGCCGGGCTCATCGTAGCCCCAACCAATTTCACGGGCGTTGGCCAATACGCCGGTTCCGCCCAATTTGTACGAAGCATCAATGGAAATGCTCACATCAAAATCGCCCCAAACACCGTAAAACTCCCGGGCGATATAGGGCGTGGGATGCCAGCCCTCGGCATCGTATTCACAAAGCTTGGGGTACCATTGGCTCATGCTGTACCGCACGGTCGTAGTGGGATTGTCGCGACCCGTACGCCGGATCTGCAAGGGCACCTGCGCTTCAAATTCCATATCCAGCACCACGGTCGTTCCGGGTGCAATGGGTTTCTTAAGTTTTACTTCGAGTATGGTTTCATGATAGGCTATTTCCTGCACTACGCCGTTGAGGCGGACCGATTTGATCTTCTGATAACCAATTTCGTTTTCGGTGAGTTTGCTGATGCGGTCGCGCACCCGGCCATCCCAGTCGGGCCGGCCATTGATTTGCTGCTTGCCCAGCTCACGGCTCCTTACATCCATACTGCTGTTGGGCTGAAAGGCATTGTAATAGAGGTGATAGAATACCCGGTTCAGCGCATCGGGCGAATTGTTCGTGTACTCCAGCTTCTGGGTTCCGGTGAAGCGGTTGGTAGCCACATCCATATCGATATTCATGGTGTACTTCACCTTCTGCTGCCAGCGTGCCGCCTGACTAAAAACAAATCCGGGGCTTGAAATAAACAAGCAACAGCCCAGAAAAAAAAATATGCGCTTCATGGTTTTTGTAATTCCTTTTAAGCAATTATGAATAAGGAACGGCTTGCTGTTCCTAAGGGTTTTCCCTGGAAGGAAATATTAATTTTTCCGCTGCGGCACAATGCCCGTATTCAACTTGCGCTCGCCGGAAATTGCAATCAGCCTGTTGATTACCTGCAACGATTCATGGATCACGATATCGCTGTTGATCCGGTCCACAAACTGCCGGTTCTTCTCCACTTTGCTGCTGTCGCCTGAAAGCTCCTTCTGGTCGGCCGCGGTATTGGCAACCTGCATTTCTGGACGCAGCTTCGCCAGGGTATCGAGGTTTTTGTAAGCCGCTTTCAACTGCCGTTGTTGTTCACGGTATTTGTTCAGCTGCAGCGGATAGAGCTTTTCATTGTTCTTCTCGATCCAGTTGACCTGGCTTCGGATGGAACCGAATACCTTGCTGGAGGCCACCGCGCGGTTCGACTGCGCCAATACCGAATCAAATCCGGGAACTGCCATGGTTTTGTATTTGGCCCGGCTGATCTCGTCCCAGCTCAGTGCCGTAGGATTATCCTTTTCACGCCCCTTGAACAGTTCATAGCGACTGGGCAGCACCACATCGGGCGTTACACCTTTGAGTTGGGTGGTACCGCCGTTGATGCGGTAGAATTTCTGAAGCGTGAGTTTCAACGTGCCCAGATCTTCATTGAGTGAATCGGTCAGAGGCAGTTCCGATTCGGGACTGAGCGGTATCGTGCGCTGCACCGTGCCCTTGCCGTAGGTGGAACTGCTGCCGATGATTACGCCGCGCTTGTAATCCTGAATGGCGGCGGCAAAAATTTCCGAGGCCGATGCGCTGAATTCATCCACCAGCACGGTTAGCGGTCCGGAGTACAACACGGCGGTCCCGGTAGCGCGGTTTTCCAGGGGCTTGGTCATATCGCGCGATTTCACCTGACATACCGGTCCTCCGCCCACAAAGAGGCCGACCATCTTCACCACTTCCGGCAGCGATCCGCCGCCGTTGCCGCGGAGATCCATGATGATACCCGAAACATTTTCCGCCTTCAACCTGGTGATTTCCCGGGCTACATCGTCACTACATTTGGCGCCGTTGGGCCGCTCGAAGTCGAAATAAAATTCAGGCAGATAGATATACCCGATCTTATCTGAACCGTTCTGAATAATGGCACTTCGTGCAAACGTATCATCGAGCTTGATTTCATCGCGCTTCAGGATGATCACTTTTGTACTGCCATCGATCTTGCGAACGGTAAGCCGTACTTCAGTACCGGCTTGCGAACCGCGGATCAGCTTTACCGCATCCGTCACTGAATAGCCTGTGACATCCACGGGCTCGGCCGCTCCCTGCCCGATCTTTATGATTTCGTCATTGACAGACAACTCCCCAGACTTCCAGGCAGGTCCGCCGGCAATCAGGCTCGATATCTTGATCTTGTTATCTTCCTCCTTCAATTGGGCACCAATGCCGTAAAACTTTCCGCTCATCGACTCATTGAATCCGCGGGTATCGATGGGGGCAAAATAGGTGGAGTGCGGATCCATTTCGGTGGTGATGGCGTTGATGAAGGTGCTGAACAACTCGTCGGGCTTGTTGTGGTTTTTCAGCGTGGTGAAATACCGGTCGAGCTGACGGCGCACCTGATCACGGGCCTCGCGCTCCAGCGTGGAATCTTTTTTGGGAGGAGCCGCCGCACGGGCACTGTCGACGGGTTTCGTGCCTTTCTTCAAATTGTTGTCGCGGTCTTCCAGCATCTCGTAGTAACGGGAAAGCACCATCCACTTCACCCGCTTGCGCCAGACCTCGTTGCGGTCGGCTTCAGTGACCGGATAAACGGCTTTCTCAGGATCGAAATTCGCCGCTTCTTCACGGCTGAAATCGAATGGCTTTGATAGGTAAGCCGGAAAAATCTTCGACACTTCATTGAGCCTGCGGGTATAGGTTTCGCTGATGGAGTAGAAGGAACGCAGGGTACTGCTGCCACGAATCTCGTCGTCGATTTTGTTGCTGAAGCGGTTGAAACTGTCGATATCCTTTTGCAGGAAAATGGCCTTGTCCTCATCCAGTTCCCTGATGAAATTCTTGAGTGCCGCCGCGGAAAACTTATCGTCAATTTTCTTGGGGCTGAAATGGCCTTCTTCCAGAAGCAGGGCTACGTTACGCAGGATCCGTTCATGGCGTGTCTTGGGATTGTCGCCCTGCCGGCTGAGCGACCGGAAGGCGAAGATGGAACTGGCCAGCAGCAGCACCAGGAATACGGGTACAAATCTTCGGTTCATAACTATTTGTTTTAATGAGGACATGCGGTAAAATTAACGTAAAAAACCGCGCTTTGCGATGCGAAACGGATGGACCTAGCTGTTTAACAAAGCCTTATCAAGGTGGAGGGACTGAAAAGGGATCCACGACAACAGCCCCATAAAAAAAGCCCCGGTAAAGGGGCCTGGGTAACTGAAGGGGCTCGAACCCTCGACCCTCAGAATCACAATCTGATGCTCTAACCAACTGAGCTACAGCTACCGTTTGAAGCGGAGGCAAATTTAGCCAAAAAGCGCCGGAAAAAAAATATTCAGCATTCGATGCAGGATGGCATCCGTTTCAGGAACGCTTAGATTCATGGTTTTAATTGCGTTACTTTGCAACTGCTGCAAGTTCATGCCTTTCTCTGCGCATATCATCACCGTCCTCCTTTCAACATTTACCGGCTGGGTGACCACCTGGGTGGCCATCAAAATGTTGTTCCGGCCCCGAAAGCCCATCCGAATCCTCGGCATCACCCTTCAGGGTGTATTTCCCAAAAACCAGCATCTGATCGCCGAAAAACTGGGTCAGGTGGTCGGGCGCGAACTGCTCAGCTTTTCTGAGATTGAAGCCAGGGTCACCAGTCCCGACAACCTGCAGAAACTGCGGCCCGACATCGAAAAGCATATCGACCATTTCCTGCACAACAAGATCAAAGAGGTTTTTCCGATGCTTTCGATGTTCATCGGCGACAAAACCATCAACCAGCTCAAGGAGGCCTTCCTGCAGGAACTCGAAAACCTGTTTCCGGTATTGATGAAAAGCTACATGAACAAACTGGAGCATGATCTGGACCTTGAAAAAATCGTGCGTGAAAAAGTGGCTGCCTTTTCCTCCGAAAAACTGGAAGGCATCCTGCTGGAAATCACCAGCCGGGAATTCCGCTTTCTTGAACTGATCAGCGCTTTATTCGGCTTTACGATAGGGCTGATCAATGTCTTAATCAACATTTTCTTCAATACATAACTGAGGGAGTTTTCTCAGGCTGCTTACCGTTCATCAAAATCAGCGCTTCCCATGAACCTTAAGCGGATATTTTTGTTTCCCTGACTATGCCATTTACTATGAGCCGTTATCCCTCAAAAAGCATCCTGATTGTCCTCCTGATCTTTGGCTTCTTCAAAACAGCGGCTCAGTTTCCCGGCGGCATGAACCGCGGCGGACAGCAGATGAATATGGGCAGGTTTTACGGGAAGGTACTTGATTCCATCACGGGCAAACCCCTCGAAGCGGCCTCGGTACAACTGATCCAGAACAAACTCGATTCGGTGCAGAAAAAGCGGAGGGACATGGTGGTGGAGGGTATGCTTACCAACAAGAAAGGTGAATTCAGTCTTGAGAACCTTTCGGTGATGGCCACATTCAAACTGCGCATCACCGCCATCGGCTACAAAGCCTTTGAGAAAAAAGTCTTTTTCTCCATCAACATGTCGGGCAACGATTTCAGCAGCATGCTGAATGCGGCCGACAAGGACCTGGGTAATATCCGCCTGCAACAGGATGCCGCCATGCTGCAGGAAGTGACCGTGCGCAGCGAAAAGCCCCTGCTCACCATGGCTATCGACCGCAAGATTTTCAATGTGGAACGCAGCCTGTTCAATACAGGAGGTACCGCCGTGGATGTGATGCGAACCGTACCCGGTCTGAATGTGGACATCGATGGCAATGTCACCATGCGCAACGCCACGCCACAGATTTTTGTGGATGGCCGCCCGACCAACCTCACCCTGGACCAGATTCCCGCCGATGCCATCGCCACCATTGAAATGATCACCAATCCCTCGGCGAAATATGATGCCAGCGGCGATGGAGCCGGTATTCTCAACGTAGTGCTGAAGAAGAACCGCAAAACCGGATACAACGGCAGTGTTCGTACAAGCATCGACAGCCGCGGTCGGCCCGGGTTCGGCGGGGACATCAATATCCGCCAGCAGAAAATCAATTTCTTCGCTTCAGGCCAGCTCAATTTCCGCAAAACCATCACCACGGCAAAGACCACACGCACCGACTTCCTCCGGAACGGCGAAACGCATCTTACCCAGAACAACCGCCCTGTTGGGACAGGCCTGTTCGGATTCGGACGCATGGGATTCGATTACCTGATTGACAACCGGAACACCCTTACTCTTTCCGGCAACTTCAGCAGGGGTGAATTCAACAATAACGACCTGATCCGCATCGACCGCGACAGTATGATCAGCGGTAATACCGTTTATGAATACGGCGAACGGAAAAACAACAGCAAGAGCAATTTCCAGAATGCGGGACTGACCCTGGGCTTCAAGCATAATTTCGCCAAAACAGGAAAGAGCATCAGCGCCGATGTGAATTATAACCGAAGCAGGAACAACAATACCAACGAATTCGTCACCCGCTTCTATTATCCCGATGCTTCGCCCAAAACACCGCTAACCTTTGAGAAAAGCGTGGGCGGCGGCAATTCGACCTTTATCACCTCGCAGGTGGATTATGAAAACGCCATCAACGAAAAAACCAAGATCGAGGCCGGAGCCCGGATCGCCCTGCGAGAATTCTACAGCTTCAACGACAATTTTGTGAAATTCAACGAAGCCGATGCCTACATCCCGCTGCCTAATCTGAACAACACCTATTCCTTCACCGACAGGGTGCTTGCCGCTTACAGTACCCTGTCGAAACAGCGCAAGAACCTGAGCTATCAGCTTGGCTTACGCATCGAAAGTTCGCGGTACGACGGCAATCTGATCAGCCAAAACCAGCAGTTCAGCAACGCGTTTCCCTTCAGCATTTTTCCCAGCGCATCGGCCACCTACAAGATCAGCGACAAGCAGGACCTGCAGTTCACCTATTCACGCAAGATCAACCGGCCCAATTTCTTCCAGCTGATTCCCTTCATCGATTATTCCGACTCGCTGAACCTGTCGCGCGGCAACCCCGACCTGATTCCGGAATTCACCAACCAGGTCGAATTCTCGTACCAGTACCAGCCTGCACAGGGCCACACGCTGCTGGGTACGGCATATTTCCGCCGCACCGAAAACCTGATCACACGCTATCAGTACCAACTACCCAATCCCAATTTTCCGGCGAAACCCGATAGCGTAATCATGACCACCTTCGCCAATGCCAGCAGCAGTTCCACCTTCGGCATCGAACTTACTGCGACGGATAAGATCAATTCCTGGTGGGACATGACCAATAATTTCAACCTGTTCAACACCCGGCTGCAAGCCGCAAATGTTCCGGGCGGCAATGACAATGCCCAGCTCAGCTGGTTTTACAAGATGAACCACAACTTCAAGCTGCCGAAAAACTTCACCATTCAACTCAATGCCGATTATCAGGCCCGCACCCTGGTGGCGCCCGCGGGAAGCAGTCGAGGCGGTGGTGGTGGCATGTTTTACGGAGGCGGTGGCCGCGGTGGCGGTATGATGTTCGGCGGTGGCGGGAACCTGCCGACAGCGCAGGGTTATATCCTTCCCATTTACGGGGTTGACATTTCCGTCAGAAAGAATTTCCTCAAGAACAATGCGGCTTCACTCACGCTGCAGTTCAGCGATATCTTCCGTACCCGCTTCAATGCCACCCATTCCGAATCGGTCTTTTTCGTTCAGGATGTTTCCCGCATCCGCGATCCGCAGATCCTCCGCCTGAATTTCAACTGGCGTTTCGGCAAGGTAGATGTTTCACTTTTCAAGCGCAAGAATTTCCGCAGCGAAATGGAGGGCATGCAGGGGGCGATGCCGCAGTAATTCAATTCTTAATCGGTATTGAATTTTAAACGTTGGTCAAGATCCCCGGGGCTCAATTATGATCCGCTTTGGCTTCTATCACATTCAGGTGCACGCTGTCGGAGCCCTTGGGTGCATACAGTTTTGATTTGAACTCAGCCTGCGAGCCCGGAGCGATCCGCTCATAGATGGTCTCGCGGTCTTTTTCCAGCAGAGCACCCGTTTTACTGAAGAAACTGCGTTCCAGCAGCACATCATAGTAGGTGGTGACCTTAGCCTTGTTGGTCAGAACGCCTTTCACAACGGTCTGGCCAATCAGGTTTTTCCGGTCACGGGCAACTACCGTGATAAAATCTGCGGGCTTTTTCATTTCCCGTTCAGCCAGGGTTTCCGTGGCCTGCCGATATTCGTTTTTTTTCTCTTCCTCCTTTTTCGCAGAGGAGGAACAGGACAGGAATACCGGAATAAGCAGAAGTGAAAAAATTGTGCTGCGCATATCGTTAGCGTTTTTTTGTCCGTTCAATCCCGGGCTCCCATCCATACCGCCCCACCGATGCCGTTTACCCTGGCACCGGTTACCCCCGTAAGCGTGGTTGGCTCCTCCCGCCAGCGCAAAATTCCCAGCAACCCCATAATCAGCGCCTCTTTATATTTCACGGTCATCGCATCGGGAATCACCAGTTCAATGCCTTCTTCAGCAAGCAATCGGGCAAGCGTATTTGTCAGAAACCCGTTGAAAGCCCCGCCTCCGGTAACCAGTATGCTTTTACTTTTCAAAGCAGTTCCATGCTGATGCAATGCCGATAACACCTCCGCACCAATCCGTTCACAAATATGCTGCACGTAGGTATTCAGCGCATTTTCCGGACTAGCTCCGGAGGCTTCTATAAGCGGAATAATTTCATTAATAGAAAACTGATTATCAAGTGATTTTGGCGGATGCTGATTATAAAAATCGAGCTTTGAAAGTTGTAAAAACAAAGCTTTGTCCAGAGTTCCGATAGAAGCCAAATATCCATTCTCATCGAAAGGTTTTCCCCGTTTACCTGCCAGGAAATTCAGCACTTGATTGGCTACGCAAATATCGTACGCCATATACCTGTCTCCCGCAGCAATTGTCATGTTGGCAATACCGCCTACATTGAGCAAAAAACCATAATCGCCGAACAGCATCTTCTCCCCCATGGGAACAATGGGTGCCCCCTGCCCGCCCAGTGCAACATCAAGAGCCCGAAGATCGCTTACCACCGGAAGACCGGTTGCGGCGGCAATGGCGGAACCATCCCCCAGCTGGGCCGTCATACCCCTACCCGGCAAATGAAAACTGGTATGCCCGTGCGAAGCGATCAGCTGCACCCTATGCTCCAGACCATTACGGCCGATGAATCTGGCAATGCACCTCCCGGTCAAATGACCGTATTCGCTATGCAATACCAAATATTCCTCTGCAGACAACCGGGTGGCGCTGCGCAATTTTTCGGTAAGCGGCTCGTCGAAAGGAACACATTCCGCGGCCGGGATGGCATATGTCCATTTTCCTCCCGATTCCTCGAATTCAGCATACACGATATCCAGCCCGTCCAGCGAACTGCCACTCATGGTTCCAATGACCCTATAGTGCATACGGGAAGTTTATGCCGGACATTCCTTTATCTTCGCAACAACGAAAGAGATTCGTCCCGGGTTGCTCCGTCCAACCTTCAGGAATACGCCGGTTGACTGCAAGTTCAAGGACTCGTTCCGAAAATTCAAAAATAAGTTCTTCATGGTCATCAATTTAAGCCATACCCATTCCCTGGTCAGCAACTGGGTCAGCGAGTTGCGCGACACCGCGGTGCAGAACGACCGCATGCGTTTCCGCAAGAACCTGGAGCGGATCGGGTCTGTGGCCGCCTATGAAATCAGCAAGCAACTCGACTGGGAGGAAAAACAGGTGGTCACCCCACTGGGCACTGCATCCTGCAAGGTCCTGAAAAAGCAACCTGTACTGGCCACCATCCTGAGAGCCGGACTTGCCATGCATACCGGCCTGCTTGAATTTTTCGACAAGGCCGAGAACGCTTATATCAGCGCCTACCGCAAGCACCATAAGGACGGCAGTTTTGAAATCAGCCTCGAGTACCTGAGTTGCCCCAAACTTGACGACAAAGTGGTAATCCTCAGTGATCCGATGATTGCCACCGGCGCTTCGCTGGTCAAGGCCGTCCATTACCTGAAGGACGAGGGCAATTTCACCGCACTTCATGTGGTATGTGCCATCGGCTGCACCCCTGGCATCGAAGTCATCACCAAAGCCTATCCGGATGCTACCATCTGGTGCGGGGATATCGATAACGAGTTGACCGATAAGGGGTATATCGTACCCGGCCTGGGCGATGCGGGCGACCTGGCTTTCGGTTCAAAAATGCAATCCTGACAGGATTACCCCGATCACTTATCCCTGACTTTCAGACGGATAGGTTGTTTTTTTCAGCGTCAGCCCTAAGTTTAAGCATAAAAGCCTATCTTTATGAGCCCTAACATTTTCTCTAATGAAGAAAATCATCATTTTAATCTCTACCCTTACCTTCAGCCTCGGGCTTAAGGCGCAAGACCCGCATTTCTCCCAATTCTTTTCTTCACCGCTGACGCTGAACCCCGCCTTTACGGGCAAGTTCGACGGAACCTGGAGATTGGCTGCCAATCACCGTGACCAATGGCCTTCCATACCCAAGGCCTATGTCACCACCAGCGCTTCTGTCGATTTCGGCATTCTCAACGGCCGGATTCCCAAAGGGGATGTATTCGGCATCGGAGTATCCGGACTGAGCGACCAGAGTGCCGACGCAGCGTTGAAAATGAACTATGGCGCCGTTTCACTGAGTTACCACAAGGCACTGGATGAAGAAGGCTATAACACCATCGGCGCCGGTTTCCAGGCTACCTATTCCAGTGCGATCCTGGACCGCAACAAACTTACTTTCGAAGACCAGTTGACTGCAAACGGTTTTACCGGCGTAACCAGTGAAACCTTCAACAACGGCACCAACCAGAATTATACCGATATCAATGCCGGCCTGCTTTTTTCAGGATCTACCAATGGTTCAAACAACTATTATCTGGGGGTTTCGCTCTACCACATCAACAAACCCAGCCTGAGCTTTATCGACAAAACCTGGAACCTGGCCTCAAGGCTTACCGTGCACGGAGGAGGTTCATTTCCCATGAGCGACAACCTCTCTTTCAACGCTTCAGCCATCTATCAGTCGCAGAACAAGGCCAGCGAAATCATGCTGGGCGGTGCCCTCGCGGCCAATCTCAATGCCGATGAGCGCAATCCGACAGCCGTGTATTTCGGCTCCTGGATCCGAATCGGCGATGCCATCATTCCCTATGTGGGGATCGAAATCAACGGACTGCGGATTGGTGCGAGTTATGACATCAACACATCCGGGCTCAAAGCGGCGACTGCAAGCCGCGGCGGTTCCGAGTTCTCGGTAATCTATGTACGCCGCCCTTCCGAAATCAAAGGCATTCCCTGCCCGCGCTTCTGACCATACTTGTTTGCTAACTTATTTCGAACCGGTTAATCAACCGGTTTTTTTGTTCCTATCCCGACCACTAAACGATTTTTCCATTCGCGTAACAAGATTTCCCGCTTCGCTTTACTGCTTCCTGTTCCAATCAGGAATTTCGCAGGAGTTTCATGGCGAAAAATTCTTCCATCCGTATCATCGGCTGTTTTTTGTTTGGGGCAGTATTTCCCCTTCACGGTTTCGGCCAGCATTCTGAAGGCGACAGTTCCCAATTCAAACATCTTCCCCCGGTTCTGCTCAGAAGCAATACCCTCAATTCCGAACTGGACTACCTGCCCCGCATTTCTGGAGGCATGATCAATGTGGCGAAAAAGAATTCTGTGATTCTGATGGACAAACTACAGGCCAGCGTTTGCAACAACACGATGCGTCAGGTGCTGGCCCGGGTGCCGGGCATCCAAATCTGGGAGAGCGACGGAAGCGGCATTCAGGTGGGCATTGCCACGCGTGGACTGAGTCCTAACCGCAGTTGGGAATTCAATGTCAGGCAAAACGGTTATGATATTTCGGCCGATCCTTACGGCTATCCTGAAGCCTATTATCAGCCGCCGCTGCAGGCGGTGAAAAACATCGTTCTTGTACGGGGACATGGCAGCTTGCAATATGGTCCACAGTTCGGCGGTATGGTGGATTATGTATTGCGCAACGGCAGCGATATCAAATCAGCCATACAATTCGAGACAGAACAAACTACAGGCAGCAACGGCTTCTTCGGTTCCTATAATGCCCTGGGCGGGAAATCGGGAAAAGGCCATTTCTATGCGTTCATGAACCATGTCAATGGCGATGGCTGGCGGCAAAACAGCCGGTTTTATGCCAATACCTATTCGGGCAGCATCACCCGAAAACTTGGAACGAAAATAAAAATCACGGCAGAACTCACCCATAACCACCAGCGGATGCAGCAGCCCGGTGGATTAACGGATAGTTTATGGATGATTAATTCGCAACAGAGCTTGCGAAGCCGGAACTGGCTCGATATCCAATGGACAACAGCAGCAATCCTTTCGACCGTCAACATCGGGAAAAATTCAACGTTAGACCTCAGGGCTTTTTTCCTTTCGGGGAAGCGGAGCAGTATCGGTTTTCTGAGACCAATCAACATTGCCGACACTATCAATAAGGCAACGGGCACGTACAATTACCGAAACATCGACAAGGATAATTATACCAATATTGGATTTGAAGCCAGATTTCAAACCTCATACCGGATCGGGAAGCACGCATCTGATTTTTCTGGCGGCATCCGGCTCTTCAGTGGAAACACCTTAAGGCTTAGGGATGGGAAGGGTAGCACGGGCAATGGTTTTGAAGCCGATCCCATAGATGCACGATGGCCGAAATCCATCAACTGCCAATCATCAAACTTCGCCCTTTTCGCGGAAAACAATATCAGGTTGGGCAAACTCGACATTATCCCGGGCATCCGGATGGAATATCTTGACGCATCGGTGAACGGAAGAACCGGATTCGCAGCTGACGGAACACCCATCCCTCTCATGCCTGAAAAAAAGAATAGGCCTTTATTTCTGGGAGGTATCGGATTGGAATACGGCTTCGGCAAATCATGCACCGGTTTTGCCAATATCACCCGAGCCTACCGGCCTATCCTGTTCAGTGAGCTAACCGCACCGGCAGGAATCGAATTGATCGACTCCTTGCTTAAAGATGCCAGCGGTTTTAACGCCGACCTGGGCTTGCGGGGAAAAATCGGCAATTGGTTGAATTATGATGCCGGTATTTTCCTGCTGCGATACAACAACAGGATCGGCACGCTGTTGCGTCGTCAACCCGACGGAAGTCTTGTGCAGTACAGAACCAATGTGGGCAATAGCAACAGCGCGGGGTTGGAGCTGCTAATAGAGGCAAACCTTTGCGAGGCGTTTGGATATAGCCCGAAGAAGACATCCCTGAGCGGGTTCATTTCCTATGCCTGGAACAGGGCAGTGTACCAAAGCCTGAGGGTGACTACAAAAACAGGCAATCAGTTTGCGACAACCGACTTTGGCGGAAACCGGGTAGAAAACGCACCCGCACACCTGTTCCGCACCGGCATCCGCTTTCAGGTTGGCCGTAGCAGCTTCAACCTGCAAACAGCTTTCACAAGTGAAACCTTTACCGATGCCGCCAACACCGTTGTTGCCGCACCGAATGCGCAAAACGGCCTGCTTCCCTCCTACTGGGTAACCGATTTCAACTGGCAACATGAATTCCGGAAGCACTGGCAACTCAAATGCGCAGTCAATAACCTGGGCAATCTCCGCTACGCAACACGGCGTTCGGCAGGCTATCCCGGACCCGGGCTGCTTCCCGCCGACGGAAGAAATGCCAACATCACCCTGGCAAAAACATTCTAGGGGACCCTCCTTCCGCGTCCTTCCCACTCCGATAAAACCGGCCCGTATTTCATCCACACGTCGTGATGTTTTGTTTTTTGGTGAAAGACCTGTCCTTAAATTGCATGAAACAAAACCCGGAGTTATGAGCATGCAGACTCAACTGAATTGCCCGCGATGCGGAACGGAAATCAATGTGGAGGACGTGCTCGCGTCAGACATCGAACAGAAATACCGGCTGGCGTATCAGCAAAAACTGCAGGAGTCGCAAATGGCTTTGACAAATGCGCAGACAAAGCTGGAACAGGATGTAAAGGCGTTTGAGGATAACAAGAAGCGGATGAACGAGATGTTTATGGAGCGACTCGACAAGGAGAAAGCGAAAATGCAGACAACCCTTCAGGCTGAACTGGAGCAGCAGGTATCGGAACAATTCCGGCAACGCATACAGATGCTCGAAAACAGCAATCAGGCCAACGAGGCCAAACTTCGTGAAGCGCGGGAACGGGAGTTGCAACTGCTTAAGAACGAAAAGTTGCTTAAGGACAAAGAAGAAGAATTGGAGATCACCTTACAAAAAAGGATGCAGGAGGAACGGGATGCGCTGGCCGCAAGCATCCGCAACCAGGAAGCGGAGCGGAACCGGGTGCAGCAAACAGAACTTCAATACAAACTGAAGCAGGCGGAGCTTCAGCTGGAGGAACAGAAGAAACTGGCAGAAGAAATGAAACGAAGGGCTGAACAGGGTTCGATGCAGCGGCAGGGTGAAACCCAGGAACTGCTGCTGGAGCAGGTGCTGCGGGAACATTTTCCCTTTGATGAGATCGAAGAAGTCGGCAAAGGTGTCGAGGGGGCCGATTGCATCCAGGTGGTTCGGAATGCCCGGGGAGAAGTGTGCGGCCGTATCATCTTCGAAAGCAAACGCACCAAAAACTGGCAGGCCGCCTGGCTCGACAAGTTGAAGAATGACCAGCGCAATACCAAGGCCGACATCGGCATCATCGTCACCCAGGCATTACCCCGGGAGATGGACCGGTTCGGTGAAAAAGAGGGCATCTGGATTTGCGGTTTTTCCGAAGTGGCAGCTGTTGCCGGCATCCTCCGTAAAGGCATCCTCTCCATGCACGAACTTTCCAAAAGCCAGGAAAACAAGGGCGAAAAGATGCAGATGCTCTACGATTACCTCACCGGAAAAGAATTCCGTGGCCAACTCGAGGCCATCATGGAGGGATTCCTCTCCCTGAAAAACGGTATCACACGCGAACGGATCCAGATGGAAAAATTGTGGAAGGAACGGGAAAAGCAACTTGAAAAAGTACTGTTGAACACCAGCGGCATGTTCGGGTCCGTTAAGGGAATTGCCGGTGCATCCATAGCCGACATTCCATTGCTGGAAGGCAATCCGGAGGGAACGGATGCCGATCTTTAGAAGAAGATTTCCGTCTTAAACCGTTCAATCATTTCCTGGGTCACCTTCTCGCCCGGATGCTGCCGACGGTACTCCTCGATTCGTTTTTCAAGCAACTGTAGTTTCCGGTTGTAAGCCTCGTTCACATCTTCCTCGGGTAAGACCTGGTGAAGGTACCCGTCGAGATACACCTTGAGCTTGTACATGAAATAGCCAAGCAGGAGGCTCGTCAGGAATCCGAATACATAATCGAAGGGACTGAAACCGTATGTATACCAGAACCAGATGCTGAAAATGATGGGTACGGGCAGAAAAATGGACAAGCCGGTGCGTGCTAAAATCAGACCCAGATAGTAGAGTAGGGAAGCAAACAGGACATAGGGGTTATCGTATTTCAGCCACAAGAGCGGTATGAATACCAATGGAATGAACACGTAAAACACGAAGAAATATAAGATTCTGGTTCCCATAGCGGAATAATCAATCGTTCGTACATCCGGTTAACACCGTCAACGCATCAGATACATCTTGCCGTACCCTGCCTTGAAATATTTGTCGGTACGATCACCCTCGGCCCGGTACTTGTCGAGCGACCGGCCGTTGTTTTTGGTGATAACGCGGTAAAGATACACCCCATTCCCCAATGGTTGTCCGTACATGTCGGTACCGTCCCACTTGAAATCGGTGATGTTCCGTCCAACATGCAGATCGCCCAGTTCGGCCCGGGTGATTTCCCGGACCACTTTTCCGGTAACGGTGAGTATCTGGATGCGGATGTTCTGCGGCACTTCACTTCCTGTGATGGTGAATACGAAGGCGGTCGAAGTGGTAAAGGGATTGGGATAGTTCAGCATATTGCTGATCATCGGCGCATTGATAACGGTAAAGATTACACGGTATTCCAGATTTCCTGCCTTGTTGCCTACGGCATCCTTTCCGGACACGATCAGTTCATACTCGCCGTCTTCAGGGAAATAGGGTGTAAACTCGATGGTGGCATTGTTTTGTCCGCTACCGAGGTTGGCCGGGGTGAAGCGCATCTCCTGGTTGAAATGATAGTTGTAGAGGTTGCCATCGGGGAAACGCACCATGACCTTCAGTAGCGAAGTATCGGCAAGCGCCATAAAGCGGCTTTCATCTTTCAACCGGATCAACACGGAAGGACGGGAGGCCACGATGTCCTTGTTGAGGATATGCACGCCATCGAATGTGATGTCGAGCAACGGATTCACCCTGTCTTCCTTCACATAGAGGTCCTTAAACAGGAAATTGTTGTAGAGGTATTGTTCGGGCTGATCGTTTTCGGGATTGAAGGTCAGACTAAGCGTATTCACACCGGGAAAGTTGCGGGTATCGAACCGGTAACGGATCACGGCTGTATCGTTGGGTGCCAGAGGCTTTAGCCGCGGGAATTCAATTACTGTTCTGCGGTTGTTACGATCGGTCACCACCATGTTTGCCCTGATGCTGTCAAATGCCACGGGGCTCACATTCTTGAACGCCAATGCGATATCCGCAGGTTCTCCCTGATCCACACTGTCCTTCAGATTGAACACCAGGTTGGGTGCGATGGCCCCTTCCGGAACCAGGTCGGCATTGATCCGCAGGTATTCCAGCTGTGCGGGCGTTACATTGATGATATCCTCGTTGTTCATACGAAGTCTGAGATATGGATATTCAACCGGATCAACAAAATTCAGCGTGGTATCGGTGGCTCCGGTGATGGTGCGCAATTGCGACTGTGTGCCGTTGCTCCGCACACCAATCACATCAATCCTGGTTTTATCGGTAGGCTGCGGATCGAGTGAACGGGTCCTCCAGTGCAGTTCATTCCATCTTTTTGCCGGGCCGAATTGCGGCGATGTCAATGTGCCGTTGTTGTCTTTCAGGCGAACGGGAAAACTGCTGTTGAGCTGGTCGGTAGCCGCCGCACCCATCACCTGATAACGGGGATAGCTGCTGTTGTTCTTACGGCTGAAGTAGATGAACGGCAGGTTGCGCGTAAAGCTGTCGATTTGTGTGAACCCCAGGGCCTTCAACTTGTGATACAGGGAATTGCCTGCACCCAGTACCGCCTGATCGGCCTGCCAGTCGGCAATGAAACTGTTGTTGGTTGATGCATTGCCCAGATTAGTGATGGACACATACATGCCGTCGGGTATGCTGTCAAGAAAATCCATCGCCCGTTTCCGGTATACCGGATCGGCATACGGGAATTCGAAGGAATTCCGCGAGGTGCCGCTGCATATGGGCCAGCTTCCGAAACGGCCGGTACCACCGGTCACATTAAAGTTCTTCCAGGGCTTCATGGTCAGGGTGTCGTACACCATGAACTGCAGCGAACTGTAGCGACAGCCGTACAACTCAAGCTGATCAAAATCGAGTACCACATCGATACGGTCATAATCGGTGGCAGGGAAAAGTCCGGTGCGTATGAACAGGGTGCGGTTTACATCGGCAAAACGGAAGACCCGGTCGCTATCAAGTCGAAGCGTGCTGCTGAAGGTACTTTTCCGGTGCTGGTAAAAATGCGACTGGTTATACCCCGGTGAACTTCCGGATAGATAAACGAATGAGAATGAGTTCCAGATGGGCTGCGTGCCGTTTAGTGGTACGATCGAAGAGCGCCAGTAATACACGGTACTGTCTGTAAAGACTATGTTTGTCGGATTAAATTGCACCAGACCGCCGGAACCGCCGGCTGTATATTGTTTTTTGAACGACGAGTTGAATGTTTCCGTTGTATCGATTTCCATGACATACTGCCGCTGCCCCATGAGGGGGTTAGCGGTGGATGCGGTGAACGGAATGTTCTGTTGGTTCACGATGGCGTAATTATAAGGCGACACCGGTCGGATCTCATCTTCGAATATGAAGAATTCACGGGTGATGCTGTTATTGGCTTCGGTGAGTTCGGGCACCCGGTTGTCGGCGTCAACAGTAATGGTGATGCGGTTCTGTCCCTTGTCGGTAATGGGATTGATGGGTACCACGAGATTGATAGTGTCGCTGAACAGGGTGGCCCTTCGCATACTGTTATACAGCACCTGCACCGAATCGTTGGC
This sequence comes from uncultured Ferruginibacter sp., assembly GCA_964655055.1. Lineage (GTDB taxonomy): Bacteria > Bacteroidota > Bacteroidia > Chitinophagales > Chitinophagaceae > Ferruginibacter. The sequence goes on along the minus strand of CAZZLI010000013.1, from coordinate 19,553 downwards.
CAGTTTTCGGGTGATGACGGTTCGTATGGAATCATTGACCGCCTTGCCGATATTGTAGGTAACCACATTCAGATTGAAACTGATGTCGGCAACGGTGATGATGGAGGGAGCAATTTTCACATGCTGGTCCTCCACCGTATAATCGGCCGCATCGAAACTATTGATCCGGATAGCGGGGTCACCATGCAGGTTGATTTCCTCAAGATGGATACGCTGGTAATAGTTCAGGGAAGCGGGATTCGAACCCAGGGTTTCAAGCCCGCGTTTAATGATATTGCCCAGCGCGTTGCCGTAAAGCAGCCTGCCCGTATTCTTATAGAGCTCGGTATTGTAAAAATTCAGGAAGGGCGGTATACCCAGGTGCGTACTTGCCATGAACGCGATGCATCCCCGTTGCTCAGCGAGCACAAATTTCTCTGAAATGGTCAGGGAATTGTTCAAGCGTGTAGGATCGTACGTGTAAAAATTGCCGGCAGTACAACCACTCACATTGAAGAACGGGTACTTGCCCCGGTTTGAATAAACTTCGGGATTGCTCAAATTGAACGCCAGCGTGTTGGCGGAAGAGTGTCCGAAATAAGCGATTTCACTAACCCCCTCATTGATCAGTTCCTCGATACGCTCCCCATTGGCCTGTTCCACCGCAGAGGTCGAAGCCTTGACAAAAGTCTCCACCTTTCCGCCGAACAGCGAATCCTTCATAACATTTTCATAGGCGCCCATGTATGCGGTAAACTGCGCATTCTCGATACTGTCGGATCCGCCGATAACATGGATGATGTTTTTCATCCAGGCCTTATTGGCGAAGGTCTGCATAGGGTCGGCCTGGGCCTGTTCATATTCTTTCACCTTGTCGAGATAGCTCTTAACTTCCCGGCCATTGATGGCACCCAGACGACCGATGGGCGTTATCGGAACAAAGGTGCCGGGAGCACAACTGAGCAGTACATCCGATGCGGGCCAGCCGAATGTGGGCACCAGATCGAGCTTGTCCATGGCCGGTTCATTCTCATACGTGCGGTATTCGAAGGCACTCACGCCCCTGCCGATCAGAAACACGAACTTGGGTTTCACCAGAAAACGGATAGCAGCAAAACGGATGAAATCGCGGATGGAGGCAGGATGGTTCCTTATGCCCATCCCGAATTGGTCGGTAAGCTCGTCGATATTGATGACCCGGCTGTTGAATGCCCCCCCGGCAGGTGAGTTGCGATACTGACGGTACTGATCGACATAATTGTTACCGCTGCCGTCATTAAAAAGACGGGAATTCGAAATGATCAGGTAATCGCCCTGATTGGCGGGCAGCGAGAAGTCGGTAAAGTTGCGGGGCACCAGCGCATTCACATTGTTGATGTTCGAAACATCCTGGCTTACCAGTAAGAACTGACGCGCCGCAGTTCCGCCTGCAGGTGGCAGGGCGAAACGCACTTTCCCGGCTACAGCGATATCGCCCACATAGCGCAACCCGTCGCTGATGCTGTAGAGCACAGGCGGAACTCCACCGGCGTTGAAGTTGTCAATCACCAGGTAATTGCCTATGGGTGAGGGCGCGAGGGAGAACTGGAAATTCCGCTCATTGTTGAAATTGAATTTTGCCGGATAGGTGATTTCAAGATTGGCTACCACAACCCTGTCGGTAGGTACGGTCGATGTTCCGTTCATGGATACCTGCAGGTAATCGGGACTTTGCAGCAAGGCCAGGGGCAGATTATCGATCCGCTTTTTCACCGTATCGAAAAAATCCATGCGGGTATCCAGGATGACATTGTTGAAAAATTTTACCCGGAGGCTTCGTGTATTAAGTGCGTTGCCGAATGCCGAAATATAAAACGACACACTGTTGGGCGGTGCGGCTGTGTACACATTCATTCCGGTGAATTCCTTGAACAGGTCCAGACCGGGTGCGGCATCGCTGCTGGTCCACCCCTCGCCCATCTCATACGATGACGAATAAACGAACTCACCAACCTTGACTGCATAACCCCCATTGATCCGCTGCTTGTATGGGGCGGCAATGGAACGCATGAAATAGGCCTCAGGCGAAAGCGTGTTTCCTGCAACATTGTTTACTTCCGTTGAATAACGGAGATTGGCCGTGCTGTTGGGATTTACGGTGAGGTAGTATGCTGCCGTGTCGCTGAAGAGGCTGAAGCTGTCGCAAAGTTGGAAACCGGGTTTAAGGTAAAGGTCCCTATCCGGTAATCCATCGTTCATCCTACCCCAGAATTCGATATAGCCGCCAGGGCCGAGAGGACCGCTTGCAGCCGATGTAAAAAGCCTGACCTGCTCGCCATTGCGCCAAAGCTGGAAATGCTCTGCCGGAGTGCCCGAAAGTCCGATCGTGCCCAGAGTTGCGGCATTAATGCGGTATAGACCGCTCTTCCCGACATAAAACCGGTGGTAGGTTTTGCTGTAATCGATCCAGCTGTTGTTGAGCTGTGCCCGGACAGGGAAGCAGAACAGTAACAGGACGGGAATAAGGATTTTTCGCATGGCGTTCGGGTATTGAGATTAGCGGTCAGTATTGTTTTTTGGCCAACGTGAATCTGAGTGAAAAAACATGGGTGTACAAGGGGTTCGACTGGTTGGCAAGATTGGAATAGGCATAGTCGATTGCCACATTCTTGATTTTGAATCCTGCACCCAGACTGGGCTGGTAAATCCATACTTTCTTCTGGTTCAGGGTATCACCGTCGGCCAGGGCCTGCTGGAAGTTGTTGATGCCTGCCCGGATGTAAAAGGTATTGTTGATATCGGCTTCCAGACCCAGACTGGGATCCACGCTTACCGCTTTGGAAGAAAGCAGGGTGTTTCGCTTCCCGTCGAAAGTGAGGTTGAGGTTAGCTTCAGCCATCAGGCTGAGTTTGGCAGAAATCGGGAAGTCATAACTTCCACCGAGTACAAGCCTGGGGGCGGTCAGTTCGGTTGATTTCACCGGAATCTCATTGTTGGTCAGGTAAAGTACTTCCTTTTCCTTTTCAGTGAAGCGGAACGACCAGGCATTAAAGGTGGAGGTTAGGTCGCGGGCTACCAGGCCAAGTTTCCAGCGGTCGCCGCGCATCTGCACGCCCGCGTCGATACCGAAGCCCCAGGCTTTGGCAAAGCTGCCCACTTTGCGGTGGATGATTTTTGCATTGACACCGAAGGATATTTTCCGGTAATCATCGTCGGTTACGGTTTGTGCATAGGACATCAGCACACCGTAATCGGCGGAGGAAAAGGTCTGGATGTTGTTGTAATTGGGCCGGCCGTCGGCATCAATGAGAAACAGGGTATTGGGGATATCGTCGACAGCGAACCGGAGTAGGGAAAGGGCCAGGGTGCGCCGGTTGTCCTGCAGGGGCAGGGCAAGCGAGAGGTAATCAAATTTTCCGATTCCGGCGAAATATTCCGCATGCATCGCATTCACTTCAGGATCATCCTGTACACCGGTGAGTCCTGCAGGATTCCAGTATCCGGCCGTGCCATCATGTACGGAGGCTACCTGGGCGCCACCCATGGCCAGTCCGCGGGCTCCTGCTCCGATGTTGAGAAATTCATTGGAGTACTTACGGAACTGTGCATGGGATAGCCGCGGGAAAAAACTGATCAGAAGAAAAAACAGAACCGTATTTTTTTTCATAGGATGGGGTTGAAGATGATCTGAACCTCGGGTAAAGCAGCAACCGGATCTGGCGTATCTGTTACTGAGGCCCCGAACCGCAGATGAATTTCCGAAACGGCTGCGATAAATATTTTATGTGATTTGAGCATCAGGGACATAGCAACTGCATCGGAGCCTGTCCTAAAAACGCCGTTCGAAGGGCGAAATTGTGTATTTGGAGCGGTGGATTCTCCGGGGTTCATTGATACAAATTTAAGGGATTCGTATGTCAAAACAGGGTACGCGTTTCCCCCAGACCCGGGCAAAAATTGTGCTGAAAAACTCAATGAGAATTCTTCCCCGAAACTGTTCAGGAATTCATGATCTTAACGACCAATTCCTTCATCAGTTCTGCATCGGAATGGCCGGCATCGTTGACACCCACACTTTTCAGGTTGTACTCATGAAGCAGGAGCAATGCCCGTTCAATACCGGCATACTGGTAGCGGCGTGCCGTGGCGACCCCTTCCCGGGCGGCGAACATATTGTTGCTGAAATAGGGTCGGGCCGCTTCCTCCGTCATGCTGCCCAATCCGAACAGGGCATAATGCCTGCTGAAATGGCTGTAAAGCAGAGGTAGGATCATGTGGATAGGTCCCGCCTTCGGATTTGCCTCAAAATACTGGATGATCTGCAGGGCCCGGGCAAGGTCTTTTCTACTCAAGGCCTCCTGCAGTTCGAAGGCGTTGTAGTCTTTGCTGACTCCAACAAAGTTTTCGATATCGTCTTCCGTGATATTGGTACGACCTCCGAGATTGATGGCCACTTTTTCAATTTCATTGACAATACGGCTGAGGTTGTTTCCCAGATGCTGCGACAAGAGGGTAACCGCCTTTCGGCTCATGGTGTAATGCTGCGACTTCACAAAATCGGCCACCCACTCTTCAAGCTTGTAATCCTTGATTTTTTCCGCGGTGAACACCGTTGCGTTTTTCTTCAATGTTTTGGCAATACGCATCCTGCCATCAACACTCTTGCCCTTGTAACATACGATGAGGATGGTCGTGACCAGTGGCTTTTCAAGATAATGCTCCAGCTTGTCGATATCCTTCAGATGCTGGGCTTCACGAAGCAGGACCATCTGCCGGTCGGCAAACATGGGGTAGCGCATACAGGCATTCACCAGATCACTCCAGGAGGTATCTCGCCCGTAAAAAACGGTTTTATTGAATGCCGCTTCGGCCTCAGGAATCAGTTTATGTTCAGCAAAATCGGCCAGCTTGTCGATGAAATACTCCTCCTCACCCTGAAGCCAGTACACGGGTTTGAAATTGCCGTTATTCCAGTCCAGTAAGATTTTTTCTGCCGACATGGCTCAAAATTAGGCGATGCGCCCAAATTAATCCTAAAGACCTAATTTACCCGCCGGTTTCCGGTGGTAAAAGCCCCGGGAATCCGCATCCGCGGGCATGAAAAACAAATACCTCTACCAGTTGCTTTCAGGAATCTCACAGGTGATGGTGCCCCTGCTGAGTTATCCTTATGTAAGCAGGGTCCTTGGTCCGGAACGGCTGGGTAAGATCAACTATGTAGATTTCCTGACCCAGATGTTCATCATCTTCGCTTCCTTCGGCATCCCCTACTATGCCATACGTGAAGTGGCGGTGGTACGCAACGATCCCGGTAAACGTTCGAAGCTGGTTGCCGAACTGCTTTGTCTGCACCTGATTTTTTCGGTTACCGCGTTGGCGGTTTTCACCATCACTGCCATGAGTAAAAGCGGCGACGGGCGTACGCTCTACCTGCTGGCTTCAGCCAATATCCTCTTCAGCACCTTCACCCTCGACTGGTACCTGCAGGGAACAGAAGCGTTCGGAGCGGCGGCAATCCGCTACTTTGTCGTACGACTGCTGGTGCTTGCGGGAATTTTTGTTTTCGTAAGACAGGAACAGGACGACACCCTCTACTTTACCATCCACTCGCTGGGCTTCATGGCCATCGCCCTCTGGAACAGTATGAAGATGCTTGGCGAGAACAGGCTGGTCGGACAAAGACCCGAACCCGGCAAGCATCTCCGGCCGCTCGCGCATTTTTTTCTTACCTCGTCCGCGATTACCCTGTACATCTATTTCGACACCGTGTTACTCAAGCATTTCACCGGCAGCGATCTGGAGGTAGGCTATTACACCACGGCAGTCAAACTGGTCAAGGTATTCCTGATCGGCCTGCTTTCCATCGGCACGGTACTCATGCCGCGAATTGCCTTCCTGGTGAGCGAGGGTAACCGGGAAGAGGCAGCAAATCGTTTGCAGAAAAATCTTGAATTCCTGATCGTATTCGGACTTCCGGTAAGTATGGGCCTGTTTTTTCTGGCACCCGAGACCGTGCAGGTAGTTGTCGGTTCAAAATTCAATCCGGCCATACCACTTATGCGGATCCTCTCATTCATCCCACTGGTGATTGCCCTGGGCAACCTCTATTGCTTCCAGATTCTGGTGCCGTTCAACCGCGAAAAAAATCTTTTACAACTTGTATTGGCCGCCTGCGTCGTAAGTATCGGACTGAACCTGCTGTTGATTCCCCGGATGGGTGCTTCGGGTTCGGCCTGGGCGAATTTAGTCACGGAAACATTCATTGCCGTAGTTGCCGGAATGCTTGCTGCCCGAAGCATCTCGTTGAAATTTCCGTGGAAATTACTGATGGGCTGTATGGCTTGTTGTCTGACGTTTTTCCCGTGGATTGAAGCGCTGCGGAATTTGTATTCAAACCCCCTGATTGTTTTCGGGCTTGCCGTATCGGGTTGTGCTGCGCTCTATTTTTTATTGCTGAAACGAATCACGGGAAGCAGGCTTCCGCAGGAAATGCTGCAAGGACTCAAAAACCTTTTTATCCGGAACTAGCCGCTACCTGCTTTTGGTAAACCTCAAGATGCATCCGGCCGATTGTTGAATTGTTGAACTGCGCTGCGGCTTTCTCAGCTACTGCTTTCCTGTCATAGCGTTTGTACTCCATCATCATCTGTTCCATGGCAGCGGCAAGGGCAGCCAGATCACCTTCGGGCACAAGGATTCCGTTTGAGGCATTGACCACTTCGGAAATACCGCCCACATCGGAACTCACCACGGGAAGTCCGGAGCAAAGCGCTTCGAGCACCACGCAGGGAAGATTCTCAAAACGACTGAAGAGCACAAGCGCATGGGCCTCCCGCATGGCCGAGGCTACTTGTTGAATGGGTATTTCCGGCCTGACAATAACATGATCGGAAAGTCCAAGCGCTGAAATCCTTTTTTCCAACCCAGGAGCTTCCGCTCCCGTGAGAACACATTCAAATTGCAACCCCTTGCCATGCAAGAGGGCACAGGCGTCTATGATACCTTCAGGATTCTTCTGCCGGTTGAGGTAGGAGAAATGCACAAAGCGGAATGGCCGTGGTTCGGTCGGTTCAAAGCGGAACAGGGAAGTATCCACCACGTTGGGAATAACGGTATAGGGTGTACGAATACCATAACCTGCAATCAAATGAGCCAGGTTTTGCGATACCGGAATCAGGCGGGACGCATGGTTGAGTACCTTTTTCGTCAGCCGAACATACCCGTATCCCATATCCTTCAACGTGGGAACAGCATCGGGTGAGTAGCCCGTCCAATGCTCCGTTACGAGATAATCAAGGGCATATTTTTTTTTGAGGGCCAGGGCAAACCAACCGGCCTTCATGGCCACATGCACGTGAACCAGCCGGGGAAGACCGAATTGTTCCTTGATTTCCTGAAACATTTTTTTTTGCAACTGCAAATAGAAGTGGGTGGAACGGATCGGCTCGAACAATTTACCTAACGTACCGCGACCGTAATAAGCGATATAGGTGCGGAGATTTCCATGAACAGAACGCACCACCTCAATTTTTCCCGGAGGGAGTGATTCATCTTTGAAAACCGCTACCACAAACAGGTTAGAAAGATAAGGCGCCACGGCAATCGCCTGCCGTTCGATAAAATCACCGGTACTGGGGTTGGTCCGGTTAGGATACCAGCTCGCAAGCCAGAGCACATTCATTGGCAAACCGTGTTTAACGGCAATTTAGAACTTATTCTAACGGGAAAGAAGAAAGGCAGAGTCCGGAATTCAGGATGGGATCTGATCGGCAATCTCATTCATCGAGATGCCGTTATGACTTTCCGAATAAATGCAGGAACCGTTGACAATCAGCAGCACCTGTGGCGATTCATGATGAACAGAAAACCGGCGGGCGATTTCGGCAGAAAGGTCGCGATGACGAAGAAGATCAAGATGATGGCAATCCAGATTTACGGGAACCTGTGCTCGTTCCAGCCTCGATTGAGCCATGGTGCTTACCGAACACCGGGTACTGTGTTTGAAAATCAGTTGTGGTCTTTCCGAAGAAACCGCTGTAAGCCTGTCCAGCGCATCGGAGCCGGTCAGTTCAATCCATTGCATGGGAGAACGATTAATGGATAATCTTATCGGTCATGGGGCATCCGGTGCCCCTCCTGCTTGGGGCACAACCTGTTATGAGTGCCGCAGCAAGGATGACAGTGATGAACGTCAACAGGATTTTTTTCATCGTATCAGATTTTCTTTGGAATATGGGCAAAAGTACTGTCAAAACGTGAAAATTGGTGTAGATATTGCCATTTTATCGAAAGAAGCCCCTGCCTTCCATTTTTATTGTGAAAATAAATTAGGTTTGTCGGATGCTGTCCCCTTCCCCTTTGAAAATGATTTATTGTCCACCCACTCCGTTCACCCTCAGATCCTAAACCATAATAAATGTCCCTTCAGTTAAACCGGCCCCTGGCCTTTTTCGATCTTGAAACCACCGGTGTCAGTCTTTCGAACGACCGCATCGTGGAGATTGCCATCATCAAGATCATGCCCGACGGCAGCCGGATCCCGAAACGCAAACTCATTAACCCCGAAATGCCCATTCCGGCGGAAAGCACGGCCATCCACGGCATCTCCGACGACATGGTGCAAAACGCCCCCACCTTCAAACAGTGCGCCAACGAACTGAAACAATTTTTCGATAACTGCGACATCGGGGGATACAACAGCAACCGATTCGATATTCCGATACTGATGGAGGAATTCCTGAGGGCCGGCCTGGAAGTTGACCTTAGCCAGCGGAAGATGGTGGACGTGCAGCACATCTTTTATACGATGGAACCACGCACCCTTACTGCGGCCTACCGGTATTATTGCGAGAAGGAACTGAGTAATGCCCATAGTGCGGAAGCCGATGTATCGGCCACCATTGATGTGCTTTATGCACAAATGGAGCGTTATCCTCAACTCGGCGACAATATCGAGTCCATCCTCAAAATCATCGGCGAAGAGAAGATCGTGGACTATGCCCGTCGTTTCATATTCGACGACAGGGGCGTCGAGGTCTTCAATTTCGGAAAGCATAAGGGCAGGCCGGTCACGGAAGTACTCAAGGCCGAACCGCAGTATTACGACTGGATGATGCGGGGCGACTTTCCGCTGCATACCAAACAGAAACTCACCGAAATCCTGAACCGTACCCTCATGCGCAATATGTAATGAAAGGATTCGTATCAGGCACAGCACTCAAAAACCAATTGCTACAAAAGCTAAAATAGGTTTCGCCCGGCGTGGAAAAATTAGTCATCATACCGACTTACAATGAGAAGGAGAATGTGGAGCCCATCATTCAGGCTGTTCTTGGCCTGAACAAGGGGTATCATGTCCTGATTATCGACGATGGTTCACCCGATGGTACAGCCGCTATCGTCCGCCGGCTTATTCCTGCAAGCGGTGGTTCGCTTTTTCTTGAAGAGCGCAAAGGCAAACAGGGACTCGGCACCGCCTATATCCACGGATTCCGCTGGGCATTGAACCGCGGCTACCGGTATATCTTCGAAATGGATGCCGATTTCTCGCACAATCCTGCTGACCTGGAACGCTTGTACAAAGTATGCACGGAGGGTGCCGGCATGTCGGTCGGATCACGTTATATAAAAGGTGGAGCCTTGGAGAACTGGCCCTGGGACAGGATCCTGCTTTCAAGAGGTGCGTCGCTGTACACCCGGCTGATCACCTGGATGCCGGTTAAGGATCCCACTGCAGGCTTTGTCTGTTACCGCCACGATGTGCTGGAGCAACTGAATTTCGATGCCATCCATTTTGTAGGCTATGCCTTTCAGATTGAGATGAAATTCGCGGTTTGGAAACTGAATTTCCTGATTGCCGAGGTGCCCATCACCTTCCGCGACCGGAAATACGGCGATAGCAAAATGAATAAGGGCATTGTAAAAGAAGGAATCTTGGGGGTACTCCAACTCCGCTGGATGAGCCTGTTCAAAAACTACCGCAAGAACGTCAAGAACACGGGGTCCGGTTCGCATAGTACCAGCACAGCACAAGCCTGACCAGGGTTTTCAACCCGAACCATCAAGAGCCTGTCGCAGTTTCTTCCAATAGTCAAAGAGTATAATCACTGGTAAGCCGGATGATATTGTTGCAGGGTATTCCGCAAAAAAGCCCGGTCGATATGGGTATAGATTTCGGTAGTGGTGATGCTCTGATGCCCCAGCATTTCCTGCACCGCCCGCAAATCGGCACCGCCTTCCACCAGATGCGTGGCGAAGGAATGCCTGAAGGTATGCGGTGAAATATTTTTAGTAACCTCCGCCTTCCGCGCAAGATCCTTTATGATGAGAAACACCATCACCCGGCTCAAAGAACGGCCGTTGCGGTTCAGAAACAAAAAATCTTCAAAGCCGGTTTTGATGTTGGTATGTACCCTGATCTGGCTGTGATAGATGTTGATATGTTTGATGGCAGCACCGCCAATAGGCACCAGCCGTTCCTTATCGCCCTTACCGATTACCCGGATATAGCCTTCCTCAAGTTGCAGGCAACTGATGCGGAGATTGACCAGCTCGCTCACGCGTAACCCGCAGCTGTACAAGGTTTCCAGCATGGCTTTGTTGCGCCCGCCCTCGGGCCTGCTCAAATCAATGGCCTGTATGATCCGTTCAATCTCGCCGAAACTGAGCACATCGGGCAGCGCCCTTAATTGCTTGGGCGTTTGCAGCAAAGCGGTGGGATCGGCCTTGATGATCTGCTCGGTGAGGCAGTACCGGAAGAACCCGCGCAATCCTGAAATGATCCGGGCCTGTGAAGATGCGGTCATGCCCAGGCCGGCGACCCAGCCTACAAATTCCTCAATCTGCCGCAGGCTGATTTCCGCAGGAGGAACCTTGATGCCCTTCAGTTCCAGATAGGCCAGCAATTTATCCAGATCATGCAGGTAAGCATCCACGGAATGCTCACTCAGTGATTTTTCCAATTGCAGGTAAGCTTTGAAACCTTTCTTGTAGGGTTCCCACATAGCCGGATTGAATATTTCTCCAAAAGTAATCAATACACTCTTTGGGGATTAACCTAAACAAAGGGAAGCTTCTGAAATCCCAACAAACCTCTTTAGTTTTACCAAACGCAAATGCACCATGGCTGAACTTCATCCGTATATCCTTCAACTCATCCGCAGCATCGGCCTGGAAGAAAAGGCGCAGCAGGAACGCTACCGGCTTAATGAAACCCATTCCCTGAAAGCGCTTAAGGCGGAAGGGCTTGCCCTGCATCCGATACGGGTAACGGGAAAGAATTACGGGTTCGCCGATTATCCCGAAATCAGTTTCCGGCTGCTTTTCCCGCAGGAAACCTCGGCTTTCCGATCGGGTGCCGCCATCGAATGTTTTACCGCAGGCGAAGAACCTGTGAAAGGCATGCTGATGCAACTTGAAGGCCTGTCGGGCGAACTGCGCCTGTTTGCCCCCGACTTTCCCGACTGGATAGAGGATGATCAGACAGGTATCAAACTTGCACCCGATCAGCATACCACCGAAGTGATGCTTTCAGCACTGAAAGCCATTCCGGCAAATCCCCGCATGCTTAACCTGTTTGAACGGCTGCATCAGGAAAATACAACCAACAGCATTTCCAGAGAAGTTGTTCTGACCCCTACCCTTCTGCCCTTTGCCGATCCGGCGCTCAATACCAGCCAGTGCAAAGCTGTTTCAGCCATACTTGCCAACCGGGAAATTGCCGTGGTTCACGGTCCGCCCGGCACCGGAAAAACAACCACAATCAGCACAGCGGTAAAAGCGCTGGTACTGGAAGGAAAGAAAGTACTGGTATGCGCCCCCGGCAATGCGGCGGTTGATCATCTGGCCAAAAAACTGATGGATACCGGAATCAATGTATTGCGCACGGGCAATACCGGCAAAGTGGATGAAGCCGTCTATTGCCGAACACCGGAAGCTTTACTGGCCGGAAACAGAAGCATGCGTGAAATCAAACAACTGAAAATCCGTGCCGAAGAATTCCGCAAGATGGCAACGAAGTACAAACGGCAGTTCGGGCGGGAAGAACGTGAACAGAAACAACTGTTGTTGAAAGAAGTGCGCGCCATCAGGGCGGAAATCAAAAAAATCAAAGCATACGAGGAAGATAAACTCTACCGGGAAGCGGACGTGATTGCCGGTACTCCGGTAGGGCTTGCGGATGCCGGTATCCGCAACCTGAATTTTGATACCCTGATCATTGACGAAGCGGGACAATGTCTTGAACCGCTGGCCTGGTGCGTATTTCCGCTTGCCGAACGGATTGTGCTTGCCGGCGACCACTGGCAGTTGCCGCCAACGGTAATCAGTCAGGATGCAGCCCGTGAAGGCCTGAACCGTTCCATCCTCGAAACGGCAACCGCGGTGCTGCCCGAAATTCATCTGCTCGATACCCAGTACCGCATGAAACCTTCGATTGCCGGATTTTCGAGCGGTTATTTTTATGGGGGACTGTTGAAAACTGCCGAACAGATCAGTAATTCAGGTTTGCACCTCCTGTTCATTGATACGGCCGGATCGGGATTCGAAGAAAAACACCTGCCCGATGAAGCCGGTATCGAGAACGAAGGTGAATTGCAGACCATACTCAAAATCATCGGTGAAGAGAACGAACCACCCGAACGCCTGGCCTTCATTTCACCTTATGCGGCACAGGTATCGGCCGCCCGAAAGCTATTGCCCGGCGAAATGCGGATCAGCACCATCGACAGTTTTCAGGGGCAGGAACATCCGGTGATTCTCCTGTCGCTGGTGCGCAGCAACGACGAAGGCCAAATCGGCTTTCTCAAAGATTACCGCCGGATGAATGTGGCCATCACCCGGGCAAAAGAAAAGCTGATTGTCATCGGCGACAGCGCTACCGTCGGCACCGATCCGTTTTTCAACGCATTTATAGGATATGTGGAACAACATGGCATATATAAATCGGTGTGGGAATATGCGGAGTAATCAATGCAGTATGCCGTTGAAGCAGAACAATATTTCAGTACATTAGCCTATGCCGCTTCTCCCATTACCGCTTTTGCGTTTTGTACTGCTCTTTTCGATAACCGGAATCGGGTGCACCGCAGTAAAAAAAAATACCGGAACCATGAACGGGAATAGTTCCCCACAGCCCCCGCAAGAAATATATTCTCTTTTACCCGGGAAAAGCGGGAGCCGCCTGCTTGATAGTCTTATGGCGCTATATCCGGCCTACTTCACCGATGTGATCGCCAATGCAGAGCGAAAAAAGGTACAATTGATTTACACGCAGATTGACCGTGATGAAGCAGGCAATCCGCATTTCACCCACCACAATTTCGGATTGAATGCTGCACATTACTTCTACCCGGCATCAACGGTGAAATTCCCGGTAGCCGCCCTTGCCCTGCAGCGGCTGAATGAATTGAACCTCCCCGGAATCGACCGGAACACAACACTGGTGCACGATTCCCTGCAGGGTATCACCGAGGGCTGCTTCACCGACAGCACGCAGGAATCCGGGAAACCCAGCGTAGCAGGTTACATAAAAAAGATCATGCTGGTAAGCGATAACGATGCATTCAACCGGCTTTATGAATGGCTGGGTCCCGATTACATAAACCGACAGCTTCATGCCAGGGGATATGCGGGAACACAAATCACCCACAGGCTGAGCATCGCGCTTAGTGAAGAAAAAAACCGGAAAACCAATGCCGTGCGTTTTCTCGACACCCGGGGGCAAAGCCTGTTGTCGCAACCCGAACAATTCAGCAAAGACCCCCATCCTTCAAGAAACAATTTCATCGGCAAGGCCTATTATCAGGGCGACAACCTAATTGAGAAGCCCATGGACTTTTCGAAAAAGAACAGACTACCGCTTGAAGAACTCCACAGGCAATTGATGAGCATTGTTTTCCCGGAAGTTTTCCCGACGGAGCAGCGCTTCACTATTTCAGCAAACGACCGGCGCTTCCTGCTGCGTTGTATGAGCCAGTGGCCCACGGAAAGCCGATACCCCGATTATTCGGCCGATACAAACTACTATCCGGCCTATTGCAAGTTTCTGCTTTACGGTGCCGGAAAAGGATTGCCCGATCCCGGTATCCGCATCTTCAACAAGGTGGGCGATGCGTACGGGCAATTGACCGACGCCGCCTACATAGTTGATTTCAAACGGGGCGTGGAATTTTTCCTCTCCGCCACCATCTACTGCAATGCCGATGAGGTGCTTAACGACGACAAGTATGATTATGATTCCGTAGGCTTCCCTTTCATGAAGCATCTGGGAGAGGTCATTCTGGACTTTGAGCGGAAGCGGGTGCGGGAATTTCCGGCCCGACTCGAGGGGTTGCGGATGGATTATTCGGAGTAATCAAAAAAGATGATAGCAACGACTCACGCCCTGGTTCGTGGCTCAGGAATGAATTTTTCGGGAGGTCCCTATGCAAGGGATTCGGACCTCATGGTCCTGATTAGTTTTCCAATCAGATCTTTTCGATAGAATCGTAACCCAATACACGAAGCCCGCTCCTGTTTTGAAGGCCTGCACCGCAATATACCAGGCAGGCGCCACAATCCGGCTTCATTTTTTTGAACTGCTCCAGCATCTTGAAAAAATCGGACTGAATCGTCTTACCCGACTTGATTTCCACCGCCTTGATTTTTGTTCCCGATTCGATGATGAGGTCGATTTCATTTCCGGATGCATCCCGCCAAAAATAGAACCGCTCGTAGGACTTATGGTTCCAGGCCTTTCGGATCAGTTCCAGGATAACCCAGTTTTCATACAAGGGGCCCCGGGCGAAATGGATTTGCAAATCTTTGGGGCTCCGGATACCCAAGAGATAGCAGAGCAATCCGGTATCATAGAAATAAACCTTGGGGGTTTTTACCAGGCGCTTGTTGAAATTGGTATGGTAGGGATACAGGCGGAACGCGACAAAGGAGGCTTCGAGAATGCTCATCCATGACTGGATGGTTTTGTTGTCGAGCCCCAGTTCATTGCCCAGGCTGCTTTGATTGAAGAGCTGGCCTGTTCGACCAGCCAAGAGCCGCATGAACCGTTGAAAGAGTTCGAGGTTGTTGATGTTTCGGATCAGGCGTACATCACGCTCCACGTAGGTGCGTACATAATTATCGAAGAAATCGGTTGCTGGTATGTCGTTCACCCATTTTCGGGGGAAGGAGCCGGAAAACGCAAGATGCTCCCAGTCCGGCAACACCTGATTGCCGGCACGCAGTTCCTTGAAGGAAAAAGGCAGCAGGTTGAATAGGCCCACCCTTCCGGCCAGGGATTGCGAGATCTGCTGCATCAACAACAGATTCTGCGATCCGGTAATGATGTATTCGCCGTTTTTGCGCCGGGTATCGGTGTACACCTGCAGATACGAGAGCAGTTCGGGCACATATTGGATCTCATCGATGATGGCTCCGTTCTTATAGGTCTGCAGAAATCCCTTCGGATCGGATTGGGCAAAACTTCGGACGGACAGGTCTTCCAGGTTCAAATAAGCATAGCGCGGCCGCACCATCCTGCACAAGGTGGTCTTCCCCGACTGCCGGGGCCCGGTGATGCAGACCACAGGATATGCCGACAGCGCCTTCACAATCTTCGGGGCTATTTCCCGCTTGATCATGATGTAAATTTAGGAATCGGATTCCTAATCAGCAAAATATTCTGCGGTGAACCCGGCCCGGGCCCTGGGGTCGAGCAGGTGGTTTTGGATGGTTTTTGCAGCCGGACGAATCGTGCTTTGCGGCTATTTTTATGTTAGATGTTTTACTTTATGTATTTGCTTTGAAAAAAATCACTTTTTTTTATTTTCTTGTCGCCAATGCCTATTTTCACATAGGGAATTTAGTTATCGATATCAGCCTAAACCCCTGATTGTTTTTTCTCGTTGTTCGTCTTCGTCAATCACCCATCCCGGTACCCTCCTGAACACCCGTCCGTTCCCCGGTATAGATTTCGGTCGTTTCACGAAACATAAAAACCCTTTTTATGCGAATACTCATGATTGTGCCGTTGCTTCTTGCGCAGTTCAACCTGGCTGCCCAGTGCACGGAAACACCCGTTCTTACCACCACCGGCGGGAGTTGCTTTGGTACGGCCGGGCTTAGCCTTACCGGTGTTACCGGCCCGGGTCAGATTACCTGGATTAAAAACAACAACCCTGTTCTTACTATTAGGGCTGCCTATGCCCCATTGGGTTCTGTAGGCGGCGGCAACGGACAGGGTAGCTCGTCCACACAATTGAATAATCCGGGCGGCATTTTCGTTGACCGCAACGGGAACATCTATGTGGCCGACAGGGACAACCACCGCGTACAAAGATTTGCTGCCGGCGGCGGTGCGGGCCAAACCGTGGCCGGAGGAAATGCGGCGGGCGCCGCCCTCAACCAGCTTAACGCTCCCAACGGTATCAGTGTAGACCATAACGGGAATCTGTTCATCTGCGATCAAAACAACCACCGCATTGTAAAATGGGCGCCCGGTGCCACGGCAGGCATCATAGTGGCAGGCGGCGCCGGTGCCGGATCGGCCTTGAACCGACTAAATTCTCCCGCGGGTCTTTTTGTGGACTGCACCGGCAATATTTTTGTGGCCGACAGCAACAACCACCGCGTGGTAAGATGGGCGCCCGGAGCAACGAGCGGCACCCTGGTGGCGGGAGGAAATGGCGCTGGCAATGCAGCCAATCAGTTGAATAATCCGAAGGGTATAACCGTGGATACCACTGGAAATGTATATGTGTCCGATAAGAATAACAGGGTACAGCGTTGGACCTCTGGCGCCGCTGCCGGAGTAACTGTGGCGGGCACCGGTGAGGCCGGTTATGCAACCAACCAACTGAGCGGCGTATCTGCATTATTTATTGACCCAATAGGAAACCTCATCATTGCTGATGGCAACAATAACCGCATACAGCGCTGGGCACCCGGCGCCACTGCCGGCGAAACGATAGCAGGTGGCAATGGAAGCGGAAGCGGCAACAACCAGCTTGCAGCACCGGCCGGCGTATTTGCCGACAGCTCCGGCAACTTATATATTTCGGATAGAAGCAACCAGCGCATACAGCAATGGGCACCCGATTTTGCGACAACACTTGCTTCGGCGAATGTGCCGGGCCCTGGCGTCTACCGGGCTGCCACCACTACATTTCGCGGCTGCAACTACAGCACAGGTCTTGTTAACATCCACCCCTCCGGTACACCCAAAGCCAAAACGGTAACGAATACCTTCAATGATATCTGCCCGGGTGATTCCGTCAATTTCTTTGCCTTTTTGATTACTGAAGCCATTGCCCCCTCCTACCAATGGAAAAAGAACAACACCAGCCTGGCTGGTACCGATACAGCATTGCTGATAACCAGCGACATGACAGATGGCGACGTGTTCTCCTGCAGGATCGTCTGCAATGCAAACGGCTGCCTGACGAATGATACCGTAACCGTGAGCTGCGACCCGGTGGCTGTTGGCCCCACCTATACTTTTACCGGAAGTGGCAACTGGGAGGATGCTGCCAACTGGGCCGGTGGTAAAATACCACCTGATGTATTGGCCAGCTGCGCTAAAATAATCATCAACCCTGCTGCAGGAGCTGAATGTGTGTTGAATAAACCGCAGATTATATCGCCGGGGGCGATCTTTGAAATAAAACCCGACACAAAGTTCATACTCAATGGAAGCATGTCCATTGCCGACGGCACAGCCGACTCGCTCTTTGGCGATTATGCAGCCGATACCACCATGCGGGGCACCGGACTTTTGGAATCCTCGGTGGCTGCATTAGCCAGGATTCCTTTTTATGAGCGGATGGATACCGCGCAACTGCCGGGGTTGGAAAGACCTGCCGCTTTGCCAAGGCAAAAAATACTGGCGATGCCCGAACCGGGCGATCAGGGACAAATCGGGAGTTGTGTGGCCTGGGCAACCGGTTATGGCATGTTCAGCTACATCCACAACAGGATTGAAAACAACCTAAAACCTGACGGTTCGCCCGATTATGGAAATGGTGATAAAACTTTTTCGCCCGCCTTTATCTACAGTCAAATTAATGGGGGTGTAGACATTGGTAGTATTATAGATGAGGCAATGGAGTTGCTAAGATTTGATGGCTGCTGCAAAATGGCTGATATGCCGAATGCAGATGATTTTTTAACCCAGCCTACCCCTGCTGCTTCGCAAAATGCAGGTGCTTACCACTCTACTAAATCGAAGATATTCCAGTTTGGCACACTTGACATAGAAGCCATTAAAAATGTATTATACAAAGGATGGCCGCTCGTATTTGGGGCTGACATTGACTACTCATTTGCCACATGCCGGGGCCGTGGTGTTAAAAAGCTGGGCGACGGTAGAAAAGTTTGGTATGATTATTCATATCCTTATATTAATCCAAATTCAACTTGTACTAATACTACTTGTTATGGTTCACACGCGATGGTGCTCTGCGGCTATGATGATAATGTCAAAGCCTTTAAGGTAATCAACAGCTGGGGCACCAACAAAGCCAACGGAGGGTTTTACTGGGTGCATTATGAATTTTTTAAAAAACTTGTACAGTACCGCAGTGGAAGCCCTAGGATATTTTTTTTAACCAGTCCGCGGCCGGAAATAACTGTTACCAGCAACCCTGCAACCGACATTACCGGCCAGTCTGCAAATCTCAGGTACAGCATTACCAACAACTCCACCGCCGTTATTGGAGAAAGAGGTGTTTGTTACAGCAAGACGAATAAAAACCCTACCACGGCTTGTACATTAGCTGCCAATGTTACGGTAAAAGACAACGGTACGGGTGATGGGTCAGGTGCTGGCTCTTACAATATGACTATTGATGGACTGGAGCCCAATACCCAATACTATTACAGAAATTACGCAAAAACAAGTGAAGGAGTTATATATAGCCAGCCGCTATTTTTTGTAACAACGGAGTCTTGCCCCGGTGGCTCGGTAACAATTGGCTCCCAGGTATGGAGCTGTAAGAATCTGGATGTGACAACCTATCGAAACGGCGACCCCATACCCCAGGTAACCGACGCGGATCAATGGTTTAACCTGACTACCGGCGCCTGGTGTTATTATAACAACGACCCGGCCAACGGCACCCTGTATGGTAAATTGTACAACTGGTTTGCCGTCAACGACCCCAGGGGCCTGGCCCCCCAAGGATGGCATGTTCCTACGGATGCTGAGTTCACTACGCTCACCAATTCTTTAGGAGGTGTATCTGTTGCAGGAGGTAAAATGAAAAGCACATCCACCTTGTGGCTGAGTCCAAATACAGGTGCAACCAATTCCAGTGGCTGGTCAGGCCTCCCCGGTGGCTACCGTAACATGAGTGGGCTATTCAACGGCATTGGCAACTACGGGAGCTGGTGGAGTTCGACGGAGTTCGGTCCCAATGTCTTGAACCTCGGCCTGGGTTGGAGCTACGGTAGTGTGGACAGGAGCGCCAGCTACAAGGTAGGTGCGTTGTCTGTGCGTTGCCTCAGGGATTAATTTATTTGATTTATTTGACAATTTGATTATTCACCGCGAAGCGGTCGGATTTTTTTGGAGCATGTATCCTGATTTTCCCGGGCGATTATGCTGGTCGGGGGTGGCATTT
>CAZZLI010000012.1:0-39282 GCA_964655055.1 uncultured Ferruginibacter sp. | reverse complement strand
GGCCGAGGGGCTAGGCAGAGCTCTGCAAAAGCTCGTACAGCGGTTCGAATCCGCTCGGAACCTCCAGCGAACATTGCCGGTATTACGGAATCCATGGACTCCGTGTTCCGGCAATTTCTTTTTGTAAAAGTTTTGGAAGCCCGCTTCCGCTTTTTCTCGTTATGCTTAAAACGATCCACCTTTTCGGAATTCTTGCCTGCCTGTTGCTTGTGGCCAGCTGTTTCATGCCCTGGGCCTATTACCCCGACCTGAAACAGGAGTTCACCGGGTTCTATTCACACCGGAATTTTTATGGTAAGCCGGGAAAATTTCTTGTGCTGCTGTCCGGCCTCTCGCTGGCCTGCATGCTGCTTCCCCGGCTTTGGGCCAAGCGGGCACATCTGTTCATTGCCGCCCTGCTTGTGGGTTATGCGGTCAAGAGTTTTATCCTGTTCACCTCCTGCTACAACGGCCTTTGTCCGGAAAAGAAACCCGGCATTTATCTCATGCTGTTTTCGGCACTGCTTGTGCTCGGGGCGTCCTTTCTTCCGGCCAATGCCTCGCTTCCTCAACCCAAAAAAGATTGATTTCGTTTATCTAATACCGTCAGTTATGCAATCACTCAGGGGTAAGAAAATTTTCATTACCGGGGCCTCCCGGGGTATAGGCAGGGCGCTTGCCCTTGAATTTGCAGCTTCGGGGGCTTCGCTTGGGCTTGTGGCCCGCAATGAAGCCGAACTTTTAGATGTGAAGAAGCAGGTGGAAGATGCCGGTGCCGGTTGTTTCATCGCGTCCGGTGATGTAGGCGATGAGCAGTTTGCCGCCGCAGCAATCCGGTCCTTTACCGATCGGTTTGGCTGTATTGATATTCTGGTCAACAATGCGGGTTACGGCATTTTCAAATCGGCCTGGGAATACACCGTTGAAGAATGGGACGGCATCATGAATACCAATCTGCGCGGTACCTTCCTGTTTTGCCGCGAAGCCATTCCCCACATGAAGAAGCAGGCCTCGGGCCATATTATCAATATCGCCAGCGATGTGGCCAAACGCACCTTTCCCGGTGGTTCGCTTTACTGTGCCAGCAAATATGCGCAGGATGCCTACAGCATGGCCATGCGTAAGGAAGTTCGACCCTTGGGTATAAAGGTGAGTGTCGTGTACAGTGGGCTGGTGGATTCTTATTTCCATGCCGAGCCGCAGGGAGCCGATAGCCATAGTCAATGGCTAACCAATGAAGATATGGCACGCTCCATCGCCTTCATTGCCTCACAACCACGGCATGTGGTTATTGATGAACTGATGATTCACCCGCTGGCGCAGGAATACTGATTGGAAATTCCAGGAGGATCAACTCAGAATTGTTCCAGCTTGCTGAAGAAGAAATCGCCTTCGATACGGGCGTTCTCGTCGCTGTCGCTGCCATGGATGGCGTTCTCACCCACCGAAGTGGCGAACAGTTTCCGGATGGTGCCCTCGGCCGCCTGAGCGGGATTGGTAGCGCCGATCAGGGTACGGAAATCCGCTACGGCGTTCTCTTTTTCAAGAATGGCAGCGGTAATCGGACCGCGGCTCATGAATTCCACCAGTTCCCCGTAAAAAGGACGTTCTCTGTGAACGGCATAAAACTCGCCGGCTTTTTCGGCCGAAAGGTGCAGCATTTTCATGGCGGCGATGCGGAAGCCCGCGGCATTGATTTTGGCCAGAATGGCCCCGGTATGCCCGTTGGCGGTGGCGTCGGGCTTTATCATGGTGAAGGTCCTGTTGCTCATGGTTGTTTTTTTGAGGCGCAAATATAGGGAATAATGCCCTCACGGGGAAGCGCAGGGAGCCTGCATCAGGCGGTCTGTTCAAAGCGGAAACTTTCAGTTACTTTTGCGCCGCTTCATGAAACCAATCCAGGAAATTTTCCCCCTGCTTACCGCTCCGCGTAAGGTAGTGATTACCATGCACCAGAAACCCGATGCCGATGCCATGGGTTCTTCGCTGGGGCTCTATCATTTCCTCATCCAGTTTGGCCATACCGTGCAAGTCATTTCACCCACCAACTGGCCTTATTTTCTGGGATGGATGCCGGGCTGCTCTCGTGTGATGGATTTTGAGAATAATCCCGTGGCAGCAAAAAAAGAACTTGCTGCAGCCGACTGGGTTTTCTGTCTGGATTTCAACCACCTGGGTAGAACCAAGAATATGGCAGAGCCCATTGCCTCGGTGAATGCGGAGCGGATCCTGATCGATCATCATCAGGAGCCCGATACAGAGCGTTTTTCTTACGGCATCTCCGATACTTCAAAAAGCAGTACGGCTGAAATGGTGTACCGCTTCATTCACGACTCGGGGTATGAGGAACGCATCAATGCCGATGTGGCGGCCTGTCTCTATGCCGGTGTGATGACCGATACCGGTTCGTTCCGTTTTCCTTCCACCACGGCAAGCGTACACCGCATGGTGGCCGATCTGAAGGAGCGGGGTCTTGAGCATGCCATCATCCATGAGCATCTGTACGATAATTTTCTGGAGGAACGCTACCGCTTCATCGGTCACGTGCTTTCCCACCGGATGGAAATCCTCTATCCCTACAATGCTGCGCTGATTGCCATTCCGCAGTCGGACCTGATCCGGTTCAACATCACAACCGGCGATACCGAGGGGCTGGTCAATTATCCGCTGAGTATCCGCGGCATCCGGCTGGCGGCCATCATCATCGACCGGGGCGAGGAACGCAAAAGTTCCTTCCGCAGCAAGGGCGGTTTTGATGTGAATACGTTTGCGCGCAGGTATTTTAATGGGGGCGGACATTTCAATGCTGCAGGTGGACAAAGCAAGGAGCCGCTGGAAGAGGTCGTTCGTATCTTCCACAAGGCACTTGAAGAAAATAAGGCGCAGCTCAGCAGTTACAATTTTTAACCTGTCAATTCCATATTACCTGTAAACATCAAAACAACCATCATGAAGCATCTATCGGCATTTTTCATTTCCCTGCTTTTTCTCGCCGCCTGTTCGCAACCGTTCAAGAAAGGTGAAAAAGGGATGGAGTATAAGATCATTTCCGACGGCAAGGGCCAGAAAATCGTTCCCGGCAATTTTTTTGAAGTCGCATTCGACCAGGTGTATAATGGTCCCAACCGTGACTCCGTGCTATTCGATACAAGAGATAACGGCAACCAGGTGGTGCCGCTTGATTCGATGCAACTGCCCCGGGAGTATTACAACATCTTCAGCCAGATGCGCAATGGCGATAGCCTGATCATGCGCCAGCTTACCGATTCACTGATGAAGCAGCCCGGCGCCAATCTGCCGGTATTCATGAAGAAGGGCGCTTACCTGACCGGTCATTTCAAGGTATTGAATGTATTTACCAGCCAGCTACAGGCCGATAGTGCCGTGAAAGCGCAGAACCGTATTGCCCAGGTTCGTGATTCCATCAAGGCTATCGATCAGCTTAAAAAAGACGATAAGGCCATACAGGAATACCTCAACCGTAAGAACATCAAGGCTGTAAAGGCGCCCATGGGTACCTATGTCGAAATCCTCAATCCCGGCGAGGGTGATCCGCTGGATACCGCTAAAGTACTGAGCGTGAATTACACCGGAAGCCTGCTCGACAACGGCAAGGTGTTTGATTCCAATGTGGATACGGCATTCAATCATGTTGAGCCGATCAAGGTTTATCTTGGTGCGCCTGCCGGTTCACAGGTGATCAAGGGATGGACTGATGGCCTGATGTTGTTGCGCAAGAATGCCGAAGCGGTACTCTATATTCCTTCCTCGCTGGCTTATGGAGCAAGGGGCGCGGGCAACGACATCAAGCCTAATTCCAACCTGATGTTCAAGGTTAAGGTGGTGGATGCGGTTCCGGCAGCGGAAGCACGCAAAGTTGCCGAGGAAGAACGTCGTGTGATGCAGGCACGTCAGAAGCAGATGATGGATTCGATGCAAAGGGCACAAAAGGCATTGGATACGAGCAGTAAAAAGTAGTTGGGTAGTTGGATTCCCTTGCCAAAAATTCTTTCCTGAAATCAGCAAAGCTCTCCGAAGGGGAGCTTTTTTTCATCCCTGGTTTGTGTTCAGCTGGCCTGTTTATAAGCTTCAATAAGGGTAGCGGCTTCCACGGCTTCACGAACATCATGCACACGCAGGATATGGGCCCCATTGATCAGGGCCAGGGTATTCAATACCGTGGTGCCGTTCAGTGCGCCTGCGGCATCGGTGCCCAGAGTTTGGTAAATGGTGCGCTTCCGGGAAAGCCCTGCCAGCAGGGGCTTTTGGAGGATGGAAAACACATTCAGGTTTTTCAGGAGCAGGAAATTCTGCGTGGCGTTTTTACTGAAACCGAATCCCGGATCCACGATGATATCGTTGATACCCGCCAGACGGCAGACTTCTGTTCGTTGAATGAAGAAGTCTAGGATTTCCGTCACCGGGTCTGAATACCGCGGTTCCTGATGCAGGGCTTCCGGGCTTCCCTGCATGTGCATCAGAATATAGGGAGCCTTGAGTCGGGCAACGGTGGGAATCATCTCCGCATCAAAACGCCCTGCACTGATATCGTTTATGATGCCCGCTCCGGCCTGGTATGCGGCAAGGGCAACGGAACTGTGATAGGTATCGACACTGATGACCGCTTCCGGAAAATGCCGGTGCACCGCTTCAATCACCGGAATCACCCGATCGGTTTCTTCGCCGGCAGAAATCCGATGGCTTCCCGGCCGGGTGCTTTGTCCGCCGATATCAAGAATGGAGGCTCCGGCTTCAAGCATGTCCCCGGCTTTCCGCAGCATGGCATCGCCGCCTTCGGTAAGCTGGCCCGCATGCAGGGAATCGGGTGTGGCATTGATGATGCCCATCACAACAGGCGTATCGATCACCATCAATTTTCCGCGTACATTCAGGCTAAACATCGTTCAAAAATAAAGTAGTTTTGCAGAGATGGACCATGTTGAAACGAAAAGCACCGCCTCTACCGATACGCAGTATGATGAAGCGGTGAAATCCTGTCGCGAGGTCTTTCTCGCCAAGACGGCCGATTACGGTACTTCCTGGCGGGTGTACCGTACCATTTCCGTTGCCGACCAGATTTATATCAAGGCCATGCGGGTGCGTACCATACAGGAGAAAAAAGTGCAGAAAGTGGGTGATGATATCCAAAGCGAGTTCCGCGGCATGTTCAATTATGCCATCATCGGCCTGATCCAGTTGGAGATGGGAGAAGAGGAATCCACCGAACTCGATACCGCAACCGTGGCCAGGTTGTACGATGCCCGGGTGTCGAAGGCGAAAGCCCTGATGCACGACAAGAACCACGATTATGGCGAGGCCTGGCGCGAGATGAGCCAGGAGAGTTTCGCCGACCTGATTTTGTCGAAAGTGTTGCGCATTCGCTCGATTGTACGCAACGACGGGCAGACGCAGGTAAGCGAAGGCATCGGCGCCAATTATTTCGATATCATGAACTATGCCTTGTTCGCACTCATCCTGATCGGGGAAGGACGGCATGCGGCTTAATCAGCGAATATGAAAACAGGTAATTCATCAAGCAGGCTGACCCTGATTTTCCGGATCCTGATTTCAGGACTTTTTCTGCTCTCAGCGGTTTCGAAGCTGTTTCCCATCTGGGCTTTTGAAAAGCAGCTGGTTGATCTGGGCATTGTGGACTGGTGCCTCGCCCATTATCTTTCCCGTTTGCTTCTTGCCCTCGAAACGGCTATTGCCATTGCTATCCTGCAGCCACATTACCTGCGCTCGGTGGTGATTCCCGTAACCCTGCTGTTGTTGACGGTATTCTGCGTACACCTCTCCATACAGATGTACCAGCACGGCGCCATGAACGGCAACTGCGGTTGTTTCGGACAGTTGATTCCCATGACGCCGCTGGAAGCCTTCATCAAGAACCTGGTCACCATCGGTATGCTGCTTTATGTACGTCAAAAGGTTACGGATCTTCCCGCAGGGCAAAACCGGTTTATCAACCTGCTCTTCATCTATACGCTTAGCGCCCTGTTGATGTTCTCGCTATTCCCCTTTGCACCCTGCAAAAAGGAAGTGGTATCAACTCCGGTTGTTCCGGTAATTCCTGCCACGGATACCCTGCTGCGCACCGATACCGGTAGTGGTAAAGTGCAATTGGTTCCGGCAACCGGGACCGATACCGCTATAAAAAAGCAGCCCGTTAAGAAAGACACCGTTAAAGCAGCAGTCCCAACTCTAGAGCCCGCAGGTCCGGCGCCTGTCCGTTCGCGCTTCGCCGATTACAATGAGTTCAGCGGAAAAAAAGTGGATGTGGATGCGGGCCGAAAAATCATCTGCCTTTTTGTACCCGGCTGCGAACATTGTCGTGATGCGGCGAAAGAACTAGTGGCCCTCGGTAAAAAGAACAAGCTGCCTCCGGTCTATATCCTGTTTATGAATGAGGAAGTCTTCAAGCTGCCTGAGTTTTTCAAGGAAACCGGAAGCAATTTCCCGTACAAGGTGATGGAGGACTTTACCCAATTTTTCAAGCTACTGGGGACGAATGCCAATACGCCCGGTGTGTTTTATCTATGGAACGGCAATATTGTCAAGTCCTATGAAGGAACCGGAGCCAATGCCTTCAAGGCTGCGGAGTTGATGTCTGTCATCCAGTCAAACACGTATTAATTGCTCCGTATCAGCAACATCCTCCGCAACATGGCCGGCACTTTGCTGGTGCTGGGTGGGGTGGTCATGTTGGTTTTCCTGTTGTTTCAGGGCTTGGGTGATCCGGCACGGATGGTTGCCGGGCAAACGGGCAATGCGCAAACCCTTTCGAATATCCGTCGTGACCTTTATCTCGACCGGCCCGTTTGGAAGCAGTTGCTGTTTTATGTCAACGACATCTCGCCGGTATCTGTGCACCGTGCCGAAACCATCCGTGAAAAGAAACTGAAGGGATTTTTTATCGGGGGTTCGGTGAAATTCGGCATCAAGATTCCCTATCTCCGCAACAGTTATCAGACCAAAAAGCCTGTGGTGCAGTTGCTGGCTGAGGCTTTGCCGGGCACGCTGCTGCTGGCTTTTTCGGCATTGTTGCTGGCTACGGTTTTCGGATTGGGGCTGGGTACGGTTGCTGCGGTCCGAAAGGGAACCTGGCTCGACAGCGGGGCTTTGTTTGTATCGGTCATCGGTATTTCGGGGCCCTCTTTTTTGATGGCCATCCTTATTGCCTATTTCTTCGGCATCTACCTGCACGATTGGACGGGCTTGTCTTTTACCGGAAGCTGGCTTGAAGTGGATGAAGTGACGGGCGTCCGGTATCTCAGTCTGAAAAACCTGATTTTGCCGGCTCTTACGCTGGGTATCCGCCCCATGGCCATCATTGCGCAGCTTACCCGAAGTTCCTTGCTGGATGTGCTCTCGCAGGATTTTGTACGGACGGCCTATGCGAAGGGGCTTTCAAATAGCACCGTCTTGTTTCGGCATGCGCTGCCCAATGCCCTGAACCCGATAATCACTTCCGTTACGGGTTGGCTGGCGGAGTTGCTGGCAGGTTCATTCTTTGTGGAGTATATTTTCGGCTGGCGGGGCATCGGAAAAATCACCGTTGATGCTTTGGAGAAACTTGATTATCCGGTGGTGATGGGGGCTGTGTTGCTTAGTGCCTTGCTGTTCATTCTGATCAACCGGCTCACCGACCGGCTCTATGGTTTTCTGGATCCGCGGATTCGGGATGGAAGTATTTAGGGAGTTTTTTTTAGCAAGCTAAATGGTTGAATAACATTTTTTTGCAACTTTTTTCTTATAATAAATAATGCATCTTGCCCAAGCAGACCTACCGAAAAAAATGGCTCAATAAAAACGGTATTGACGAGCCTAAAAGAGAAGTTTCCGAGAGGGTTCCGATAACCGAAGAAAAGCGGCAGGCTTTTCTGGAGGGGAAGGTATTGCTGATTGACAAGCCATTGAACTGGACTTCCTTCGATGTGATCAGGAAATTGCGGGGTGTCTTACAGATCAAAAAGATCGGTCATGCCGGAACACTGGACCCGCTGGCTACGGGATTGCTGATTGTTTGCACGGGCAAGTTCACCCGCGAAATCAATACCTACATGGCTGCGCGAAAGGAATATACCGGTACGATTACCCTGGGTGCCGAAACCCCGACCTATGATCTGGAAAGTGAGCCGTTTAATTTTTTACCGTTTGAACAAATCACGCCGGAGGTGCTCACCGAAACCGCCGGCCGTTTCACAGGTGCGCAGCTTCAGCGTCCTCCGGTCTATTCGGCCATCAAGAAAAACGGAACAGCCGCTTACGAACTTGCCCGCAGGGGGGAAGATCCAGAACTTGCTCCCAGGCCTGTGGAAATCTTCAGTTTTGAAATCACAGATGTGCGGCTACCCGAAGTGGCTTTCCGGGTGGTATGTTCAACAGGAACCTATATCCGTAGCCTTGCCCACGATTTCGGCAAAGCCCTGGGCTGCGGAGGCTACCTGAGTGGCCTGCGGCGCACCGGCATCGGAAGTTTTTCGGTTGATGATGCGCAGACGGTGGAGGCCTTTGTTGATGAAATCCGGAAGGGTTGAGGGGGATAAGTTTCAAAGGTTTCAGGTTTCAAGGGTTTGAAAGGGAAGCTCCTCTATGAAAAATCCCATCTGAAACCATAATGCCCTAATCATATTCGGTAAATGCACCGGGTCTCATGCCCAACCAAAGGCTTGAAAGTGGACTGCGATCGAGAGGTTGCATGAATGCGAAAGTGAATATGCTTTTAGCCCAAAAATATTCCCGTATGTTGCCGATTTGATAGCTGTATGGGCGAATGATATTGGCCCATTACAGATATACAACCGGTATTAGGGATGAAACCCTGAGGATTTTCCTAATTTTACGCATTGATTTTCAACCCAAATTCCTACATGAAATCGATTTGCCGGAGGTTGACCGCATTGCTGCTGATCTTCCTCGCCCCCTTCGCCGTACAGGCACAGAATAATTTCTTCACGGATATCCCCGAATCGGTTTGCCGGGCCGGAAACCACAAACGCGTCATTGTTCCTGAAAAATACCGGACGCTCAGGCTTGACGGTACAGCACTGGCTGATTTTCTTAGGCTTCTTCCCCTTGAGTCAACCCTTGCAAATCGCTCCTTTGCTCCTGTAATCACACTCCCCATGCCCGACGGCAGCTCCGCAAGATTCAGGGTTTGGGAAAGCCCGGCCATGGATCCCGTATTGTCGGCCAAATTCCCTGAAATCAAAAGTTATACCGGACAAGGCATCGACGATCCCACAGCCAACCTCAAGCTGGACCTCTCGCCGCTGGGCTTCAGGGCCATGGTGCTGTCTGCCGTAACCGGATCTTACTTCGTTGATCCCTATGATCAGGTGAGTACGAACAACTACATCAGCTATTTCAAATCTGATTTCAAAAAACCGGGAACCTTTCGCGAATTGCCTGTGATACGCACGAATAGAAAAAACAGGCAGGGGATCAGTCCAGATGGAGTGCTTGCCGGAGTATGTACCGCCGGACAGTTGCGTACGTATCGGCTGGCGGTTGCCTGTACCAATGAATATGCTATTGCTGCAACCGGACAGGCGAGTCCGACTGTTGCGCAGGCGCTTGCTACCATCAATACTACTGTAAACCGCGTCAACGGGGTATATGAAAAGGAGCTTTCCTTCCGGCTTGTACTTGTTGCCAACAACAACCTGATCGTATTTACCAACGCGGCCACAGATCCGTTCACCGGAAACAATTCTCCCGGTGTGCTGATCGGGGAGAGCCAAACGGTGATCGATACACGTATCGGTTCTGCCAATTACGATATCGGTCATACGTTCAGTACAGGCGGTGGCGGTCTTGCAAGTCTTGGCGTTGTTTGTCAGGCAGGTCAGAAAGCATCTGGAATCACAGGCACCGACGTGCCGGTGGGCGACCCCTACGATATCGATTATGTGGCCCATGAAATGGGGCATCAGTTCGGCGCAGAACATACGTTCAATTCCACCAACGGATTTTGCGGGGGGAATAACTCACCGCTATCCAACTCGGAGCCGGGCGGTGGAAGCACCATCATGGCCTATGCAGGTCTTTGCGCTCCCGACGATTTGCAGAACAACAGTGATCCCTACTTTAATGGCGTGAGTTTTGATGAGATTACCGACTATGCGGTAACCGGGCCGGGAAACAGTTGTCCGGTAACCACCAATAACGGCAACTCGGCTCCAGTGGTCAACTCCGGCGGAAATTACTCAATCCCTTTGAATACCCCGTTCGTACTTACCGGAAGCGCTACAGACGCCAATAACGACGCGCTTACCTATTGTTGGGAGCAGGTCGATGTAGGCGGGCCCTTCGGTTCTCCGGGTTCCCCTACGGGCGATGCCCCCATCTTCCGTTCTTTTTTGCCGGTAAACACGCCCGTCCGGTTTTTTCCGCGCTATTCCTCAGTATTGAACAATACGTCCACCATCGGCGAGAAACTGCCTTCTTATGGAAGGGTGATGAAATTCAGGCTTACCGCCCGCGACAACAGGGCAGGTGGGGGCGGCGTCTGCAGGGCCGAAGCTACCATTACTGCGGTGGGCGGAACAGGTCCGTTTGAAATCACGGCACCCAATACAGCCGTAGTTTGGACGGCCGGCGATTTTCAGACGGTCACCTGGAACACTTCAGGAACCCAGTTCGCACCGATCAACTGCACCAGTGTAATCATAGAACTTTCTACCGACGGCGGTACTACCTTCCCTACTACGCTGATTGCATCCACCACCAATGACGGCAGCGAGGAAATCGTGGTGCCCAATGTGGTGACCACCACGGCACGCATCCGCATCCGCGGACTGAACAATGTTTTCTATGATATTTCAAACACCAATTTCCGGATCAATGCGGCAACCGCATCAACCTTCAATTTCAACAGTCCGGCTCCGGTAAATGTGTGCGGAGGCGTTTCCGGTAATGCCACACTCAAAACCGTTTCGCTGAACGGATTTACCACGCCGATCAATCTCACCGCTTCAGCGATTCCGACAGGGGCAACCGTATCATTCAGCGTCAATCCCTTAACGCCGGGCAACTCCACCGTGGTAACGCTCGGCAATCTGGGTGCACTCGCTCCCGGCACCTATACCATCCGCATCACCGGAGTGGCCGGATCGGTAACCAAAACCCGCGACATCAACTATGTGGTTGGAAGTGGCGGCACTCCTCCCCAAAGCCTGATTGCACCGGCCAATGATGCCATCGGACAAAACGTAAAGCCAACATTCAACTGGTCGACAGTAGCGGGTGCGACTTCCTACACGCTCGAGATTTCAACATCATTATCATTCTCCCCGCTGACACAAACCATACCCAATATCTTCTCCCTTCCCTATGTCCTTAACACACCCTTGCAGGAGAATACGGTATATTACTGGAGGGTGAAAACCACCAATTCCTGCGGAACGGGAACCGCTTCGGCTTCGGGTCGCTTTAAAACCGGACTCAATAGCTGCCGCATCAGTACCGATGTGCCGAAGGTGATTTCCGCCGCAGCGGCAAACACCATTACGTCCACACTCGTGATTCCCGCTTCACTGGGAGCAACGATCACCGATCTTAATGTTGTCGGACTCGATATCACCCACTCCTGGATCAGCGACCTCACGGTCCGTTTGCGCAGCCCTGCCGGAACCACGGTAACCCTGTTCGATCAGATCTGTACCGACCAGGCTGATATTTTCATGAATCTGGATGATCAGGCGGTAATCACCACCTTCCCTTGTCCGCCTGTAGGTGGTGTAACGGTCAAGCCTGCCAATCCGCTTAGTGTATTCAACGGGCAAAGCAGCACCGGAACCTGGACGCTGACAGTAGTGGATAATGCGGCGCAGGATGGTGGTTCTCTAAACGGCTGGGGGCTGAGTATCAACAACAACAGCAATACCTGCACATTCACGCCCACACCTTTGGCAACCACGTACACCTTTACCGGAAACGGCAACTGGAATGTGGCTTCCAACTGGTCGGGCAATACCGTTCCACCCTCGGTGCTGCCCGCTGGAGAAAGTATCGTCATCAACCATATCGCCGGTGGTAATTGCGTGCTGAACGTTACACAAACCATCAGTGCGGGTGCCAACCTGACCGTTGTTACCGGAAAGAACATGCTGGTTCAGGGTAACCTGAATATCCAGTAAAAAAGATCTTCAACGCTAAAGAACCCCGACTTCCCGTTCAAAAGACGGGAAGTTTTTTTACCGTATCCCTGAAAGCGCCAACAGAAGGCTGATTGGCAGGGGCAAAGCCGTTGAAATCAGCTAATTTTGCAGCCAAAACGAATACCCTTCATGGAGCAAATCCGGAACTTCTGTATCATCGCCCATATCGATCACGGAAAAAGTACCCTCGCCGACCGACTCTTACAACATACACATACCATCAGCGATCGCGACATGCAGGCCCAGGTACTCGACGATATGGATCTGGAACGCGAGAAGGGAATTACCATCAAGAGTCACGCCATACAAATCAATCACCGGTTTGAAGGCAAGGAATATGTGCTCAACCTTATTGATACGCCCGGGCATGTGGACTTCAGTTATGAAGTGAGCCGTGCCCTGGCTGCCTGCGAGGGTGCCCTGCTTCTGGTGGACGCTACACAGGGAATACAGGCTCAAACCATCAGCAACCTTTATCTGGCTATCGACAACAACCTCGAAATCATCCCCGTTATCAACAAGATTGATATGGACGGTGCCATGATTCCCGAGGTGAAGGATCAGATCATCGAGCTGATCGGCTGTAAGGAGGAAGACATCCTGCTTGCCAGCGGAAAGACCGGTATCGGTATCGAGGAAATTCTGGAGGCGATTGTCAAGAGGATTCCCGCACCCAAAGGCAATCCCGATGCCCCGCTGCAGGCCTTGATTTTCGACAGCGTATTCAACAACTTCAGAGGTATCATCGTGTATTTCCGGATTTTTAACGGCAGCATCCGTGCCGGCGACAAGGTGAAGTTTTTCAGTACCGACAAGGAATACGATGCCGATGAGGTCGGCATCCTCAAACTCAGTCTCGATCCCCGCAAGCAGGTCAACTGCGGTGATGTGGGCTATATCATCACCGGCATCAAGAACGCCAAGGAGGTGAAAGTGGGCGATACCCTTACCAATGCCCAGCTTCCCTGTGCCGAACGTATCGATGGTTTCGAGGAAGTCAAGCCCATGGTGTTCGCGGGCATCTTCCCCGTGGATACCGATCGCTTTGAAGAGTTGCGCGACTGCATGGAGAAACTGCAGCTCAACGATGCCTCACTCACCTTCGAGCTGGAAACCTCTCAGGCGCTTGGCTTCGGGTTCCGTTGCGGATTCCTGGGGCTGCTGCATATGGAAATCATCCAGGAGCGGCTGGAGCGGGAGTTCAATCAGACGGTGATCACCACCGTACCTAACGTGAGTTTCATCGCCTATACCACCAAAGGCGAAAAGGTCATGGTCAACAATCCCTCCGAAATGCCCGATCCCAGCCGGATCGACCGTATCGAGGAACCCTTTATCAAGGCGCAGATTATTACCAAGCCCGAATACATCGGCAATATCATGAACCTCTGCATCGGTAAGCGGGGCATGCTCACTCATCAGGGTTATCTGACCACCACCCGAGTGGAACTGACTTTTGAAATGCCGCTGACCGAGATTGTATTCGATTTTTATGATAAACTGAAAAGCCAGACCCGGGGCTATGCGTCCTTCGATTATCATCCCATCGGCTACCGCGAGAGCGATATCGTGAAAATGGATATCCTGCTCAATGGCGACAAGGTGGATGCCCTTAGCGCATTGATCCATCGGGCAAGAAGTCAGGAGTTCGGCCGTAAGCTCTGCGAAAAACTGAAGGAGCTGCTCACGCGACAGCAGTTCCAGATTGCCATACAGGCGGCTATCGGGGCCAAGGTCATCGCCCGTGAAAACATCAGCGCCATGCGAAAGGATGTAACGGCAAAATGTTATGGCGGCGATATCAGCCGGAAGCGCAAACTGCTCGAAAAGCAGAAGGAGGGCAAGAAGCGCATGCGGCAGATCGGCAATGTGGAAGTGCCTCAGGAGGCCTTTCTTGCCGTGCTGAAGCTGGATAGCTGATCCCTTTCTTCAGCACGTACTGTTATCTTTTTTCCTTTTTCCTTTTTCTCAGACTCTGATTCACAACGCCTCAAGGCTCCTGGCGATGATGCCGGTGCATTCTTCAATCTGCTCACTGCTGATGCAGAGGGGAGGAGCGAAACGGATCTTGTCGCCATGGGTGGGCTTGGCCAGCAGACCGTTCTCCTTCATGATCATGCAAAGTTCCCATGCAGCCTCTGGATTTTGATGCTTGATTTGAATGGCATTCAGCAGTCCTTTTCCGCGGATGATCTCAATATGCTTTGATCCGATCTGATGCAGGCCTTCCCGCAACTGCCTTCCGCGGATTTCGGCATTATCAGCCATGTTTTCGTCTTTCAGTACCTGAAGCGCTTCCATAGCCACAGCGCAGGCCAGCGGATTGCCGCCATAAGTGCTGCCATGCTCACCGGGTTTGATATTCAGCATGATGGCATCGTCGCAAAGGACGGCAGACACGGGCATGATGCCCCCACTCAGGGCCTTGCCGAGGATCAGGATATCAGGACGAGCCTCTTCATGGTCGCAGGCCAGCATTTTTCCGGTGCGGCACAATCCGGTTTGTATTTCATCGGCAATCATCAGCACATTGTAGCGGGTACACAGTTCTCTTACACCTTTCAGATAACCAGGGTCGGGCACTACCACGCCGGCTTCTCCCTGTATGGGTTCAAACATGTATGCGGCCACGTTAGTGTCGCGAAACGCCTGTTCCAGCGCCTGAAGGTTGTTATAGGCCACTACCTCAAACCCGGGCATGTAGGGCCCGAAGCGGTCATAACTGCTGGGGTCGGTGCTTGAGGAGATGGCGGCCAGGGTGCGTCCCCAGAAATTTCCTTCGGCGAAAATGATTTTTGCTTTTCCGTCGGGTATGCCTTTTATCGCATAGCCCCAGCGCCGGGCCAGTTTGACGGCGGTTTCTCCGCCTTCCACGCCGGTGTTCATGGGTAACACTTTATCGTACCCGAAATATCCGGTGATGTACTTTTCGTACTTGCCCAGCAGGTTGCTGTGAAACGCCCTGCTGGTGAGTGTGAGTACACCGGCCTGTTGTTGCAGTGCTTCCACAATGCGCGGATGGCAATGGCCCTGGTTTACGGCCGAATAGCCGCTCAGGAAATCATAATAGCGCTTGCCTTCCACATCCCAGACATGGACGCCGCGGCCTTTTTCAAGCACAACGGGAAGGGGGTGGTAATTATGGGCGCCGTATTGTTCTTCGAGATCGATGTACTGTTGGGTGAGGGCCGATACGTTATGCGTGGTGAGCATAATTTATATTTTGGAAGATGAAGAATGAAAAGGGGGAAGTCGGTCAGGTAACAGTCCGGACCAAGAATTGAATCAACCTTAGTGGTTAAGCAGGTCGAGGTTCATGACCAGAAGTGGTGCGGTATGGGTTGCGCCGGAATTCATATTGCTGATGCAAGTTAACGAATATGCGTCTCCTTCTTGATTAAATTTAGGATCTGCGTGAGGTTGGTGCCGCTAGTTCTTTTCTAAGTTCAGCCGTTGTTTTGGTTTGCTTATCGTGGCTCCAGCCCGGGGGCATCAGAAAATAGCGGATGCCCCCGTAAAGCGAACCCGACTTGAATGCCTTATCAAAAAGTTTACCCCAGGTGCTGAGTGCCACTACGGCGGGGTTGAACGATTCGATGTTTTCACGCAAGCCATACAACGGCCTTTCCTCTTCCGGGGTGAAGGTGCCGAAGAGGCGGTCCCAGATGATGAGGATGCCGCCATGGTTCCGGTCGAGGTATTTGAGGTCGCTGCCATGATGCACGCGGTGGTGCGAGGGTGTGTTGAAGATGAATTCCAGGGGTGCGGGAAGCCGGTTGATCCATTCGGTATGGATCCAGAACTGGTAGATCAGGCTTACCTGTTGCATGAAGAGCACCCAGATAGGATGGAAGCCCATCAGGGGCATCCAGGCCCAGAACAGAAAAGCACCGGAGAGGTTGCCGGTCCAGGTTTGCCGCAACGCTGCAGCCAGGTTGTAATGCTGTGAACTGTGGTGTACCACATGGCTGGCCCAGAAATAATTCACGGAATGGCTTGTGCGGTGAAACCAATAGTATGAAAAATCATCGGCCAGAAACAGCAATACCCAGAACCACCAGGCGCCGGTATCCAATGTGAAAATCCGGTGTTGGTAAATGAGCAGGAATAATCCGAAGATGAGGGCCTTGGTGATGAACCCAGTCAGCACGTTGCCGATACCCAGACCCAGACTGGCAAAGGTGTCTCGGGTTTCATATTGATGTTTGTTTTCCCGATAGGAGAGCCAGGCTTCAAGGCTGAGCAGGAGTACAAAAACCGGAATGGCGTAATAGAGTACAACGGGCGGCATGGTTTTATAAAGTTACGGATAAACATAAAAGCCCCCGGCATTTTCGGTGCCGGGGTCTTTTGTTCATAAAGAATTATGGAGCGGTTATTTTCCGTTTTCAGGATTGAGCGGAAGCGAAGCGGTTTTGGTTTCGCTGGAAACAGAAGTTTGAACAGGAACCACAATTGCCGGTTTGGGTGTAGTTGCGGCATCCGGCTTCTTCATTTCCTTCAGTGTGGGCGCGATAACCAGCGACACGATGCTCATCAGTTTGATCAGGATGTTCATGGATGGGCCCGAGGTGTCCTTGAACGGATCACCAACCGTATCACCGGTTACGGATGCCTTATGGGGCTCCGATTTCTTGTAAAAGGTTTCGCCATTGATCTGTACGCCTTTTTCAAAAGATTTCTTGGCATTGTCCCAGGCGCCTCCGGCATTGTTCTGGAACATGCCCATCAGCACACCGCAGACGGTAGCACCTGCCAGAAAACCACCCAGGGCCTCGGCCCCGAAACCAGGCATGAAGCCGATGATCAGCGGGGCGATGATGGCGATTGCACCGGGTAGCATCATTTTTTTGATGGAAGCCTCTGTGGATATGGCCACACATTTGTCATACTCGGGTTTGCCTTTCCCTTCCATGATTCCGGGTATGGTTCTGAACTGGCGGCGCACTTCTTCCACCATACTCATGGCCGCTTCACCTACAGCCCTGATGGCCAGGGAGGAGAAGATGAAGGGCACCATGCCTCCGATGAAAAGCGCGGCGAGCACATTCGCCTTATAGATATCGATACCATTGATTCCGGCAACGCCAACGAAAGCGGCAAACAGGGCCAGTGCGGTAAGCGCAGCTGAAGCGATAGCGAATCCTTTTCCGGTAGCGGCGGTGGTATTGCCCACGGCATCGAGCACATCGGTTTTTTCACGCACTTCCTTGGGGAGTTCACTCATCTCGGCGATGCCGCCTGCATTGTCGGCAATAGGTCCGAATGCATCAATAGCCAGTTGCATGGCGGTTGTAGCCATCATACCGGCAGCGGCGATAGCGACACCATAAAGACCTGCGAAATAATAAGATCCGAAAATGCCTCCTGCCAGCACCAGAATGGGAAGGAAGGTCGATTCCATGCCGATGGCCAGACCACCGATCACATTGGTGGCATGTCCGGTGCCCGACTGGCGCACGATTGATAGCACAGGGCGCTTTCCCATGGCGGTGTAATATTCTGTGATAATGCTCATCAAGGTACCTACAATCAACCCTACTACGATTGCGGCGAAAACACGGTTGGCGGAAAGATGGAAACCACGAAGCACCATCACATCCGTCGGGAGAATATATTTGACGAGGAAGTAAGAAGCAATAGCAGTGAGGATGATTGAACCCCAGTTGCCCATATTCAATGCTTTTTGCACAACTGCCGTATTGATGCCTGCGCTGTCGCTGATACGGACAAACCAGGTGCCCACGATAGAAAACAGAATACCTACCCCGGCAATCAGCATGGGAAGCAGGATGGGGGAGTAACCGTTGTAACCGTCATTAAGTGCCTGTCCTGCGGTGTTGGTCACTTCATGACCCAGTACGATAGTTGCCAGTACAGTAGCCACATACGAACCGAACAAGTCAGCGCCCATACCGGCCACATCGCCCACATTATCGCCCACATTGTCGGCAATGGTAGCGGGGTTGCGGGGATCATCTTCCGGAATACCGGCCTCTACTTTACCCACCAGGTCGGCACCCACATCGGCGGCTTTTGTATAAATACCTCCACCTACACGGGCAAACAGGGCGATACTTTCAGCGCCCAGGGAAAAACCGGTCAGTACTTCAATAGCCTTGGTTACTTCATGGCCGGTGGCTAACGCGCCCGGAGCGAAGTATCTGATCAGTACGATGAAGAGTCCGCCCAAACCTAAAACCGCCAGTCCTGCTACGCCCATCCCCATCACGGCGCCTCCGGTAAAGGACACATTCAAGGCTTTGGAAAGCGAGGTACGGGCAGCATGGGCCGTGCGCACATTGGCCTTGGTGGCGGCGCGCATACCGATGTAGCCGGCCAGTGCGCTTGAAAAGGCCCCAATAACGAATGCGAGGGCTATCGACCAGTGCGAATCGGGGTTTCGGCTGCCCATAAAGGCAAGCAGAACACCTACAATCAGTACGAAATAGGTCAGAATCTTCCATTCGGCCCTTAAAAAAGCCATGGCTCCTTCAGCGATGTAATTGCTGATTTCTTTCATGCGGCTGTCTCCGGCATCCTGGCGGGCCACCCAGTTGAATTTCAGTAGGGTATACAGAAGCCCAATGATGCCCATGGCGGGTACGGCGTAAAACAATTTATCCATAGATTACTCTTTTTTGAGGTCGGCAAAAATAGGGTAAAAGGCCCAATATCGGGCATAAGCCGTCAAGGGGCGTGGGTACAACTTGCAATCATGCAATAAGAGGGCTAGTCATTTTTTCACCTTAGTTAAAATGAAGGACATTTTTTCTGGAGGTTGGAGTTATCTCAGTACCGGTGATATTTTATTATTCGGTATCCAATTTTTTGGTTTGAAATGCCTGCATTCATAGAATTACTACAAGAAACCAATGATTGGCCGATTGAATGTCATATGGAACTATAAATAAGTCATAAGGTGTTGTTTTTCAATGATTAATTTAAGGGTATTCCTACTTTTCCTGTGTCCAGAGCAGATGATGTTCCGCAGTTTTTCCAGGCGAATACGCCCCATCATCTGTTTCAAAATACTACGCGCTTTCGTTTTTCGTTTATAAGATGTCATCTGCTTCTCTCAGGACGAGATACGGATGAACTCCCACCCCCAAAGAAAACTACCGGAATCATCAGGTTTAAGTAATCAGCATCTGTTATGCCGCCTGCGTTTGCAATGACGTCGGTTGCTTTTACAGGTCCGTAATCAGACGTCATGAAAACAATATCCTTCCACATCCGAATCGCTCCGGCATGGTTGATGATATTGATTTTTGGTTGGAACAGGGCCTATGCCCAGCCGTCGGCCCGATTCACTGCTACACAAACGGCAGGTTGTGTTCCCTCCATCATCAATTTCACCGACCAGTCAACCGGCAATCCCAATTCATGGACATGGGATCTGGGAAACGGTACGGTATCCTCGCTGCAAAATCCTTCCGTGGCCTATTTGACTCCGGGACAGTACACCGTAAAACTGGTGGTTCGGAATGCAGCAGGCTCCGATTCCCTGACCAAAATAAATTTCATTACCATCAGATCTAATCCTTCCTTCGCTTTCACATCCGACAGGACGGTGGGTTGTTATCCCCAGCCCGTTTCTTTTGCCTTTCAGCCGGCAGCCAATCAGGCACCCATCCGCCGATGGGAATGGGATTTCGGCGACGGCCAACTTTCCACACAACAGAACCCGAACTATACCTATACCCAAAGCGGAAGTTTCAACGTAACCCTGAAAGTTACCGATTCCAACGGTTGTGTGAATTCATTGACACGGCCGAGGATGATGACGGTCAACGGCGTCAAGGCCCGGTTTTCCAGTTATGTTTTCAACCGTTGTCTTTCAACCCGGGTGAATTTCAACAGCACATCAACCGGTAATGGAACCTTTACCTATCAGTGGTCCATGGGCGACGGCAACAGTTCCACCTTACCCGGTTTCGCTTATGACTATGTAAATGGCGGAACCTATACCGCAAAACTGAAAACCACCAACAGCTTCGGTTGTGTCGATTCGGTATCCGTTGTACTCAGGCTCGATACGATGGTGTCGGCTTCCTTCAAATCGAATGTCCGTACGGGATGCAGGCCTCCGTTGAATGTATCGTTTTCCAGTCCGCCCAAAAGCGGTAATACCTATAAATGGGAATTCGGCGACGGCACAATTTCCAATCAGGCCAATCCAACACATCTTTATAACGATACCGGTTCCTATTCCGTGAAGTTGAAGGTGACCAATCCCAACGGTTGTGTGGACTCCCTCAAAATCAACCGTTATATCCAGGTCAAAAAACCCTTCATCTATATTGATAACCTGCCCGACAGTTCATGTATTCCTTTCACCAAAGACTTTTACGCCTGGACGAATGAGCCGGATGATACTATTGCACGTTATCGCTGGGATTTCGGTAACGGAAGTTATTCAACAGCGCCTGCACCGCTGCAGACTTTTCGGCAGGCGGGCTATTACAATATCCGGTTGATTGCCACAACCACGCAAGGCTGTACCGACACCGCCTATTTTCCCAACGGGATCAAGGTGAGCACCAAGCCCAGAGCTTCGTTTACTGCCGATAATCTTAATGTCTGCGGCAAAACCGCCATAAGCTTCAACAATCAAAGTACAGGAGCTGATCGTTGGCAATGGGAGTTCGGTGGCGGCGGCGGATCCACAAGCCAAAGCCCGAGTTACAAGTTCCAGGATACGGGCTGGCTGCGGGTAAGGCTCATCGCGTATAATGGCGGCTGCGGCGATACAATGACCCGCGAACGTTATGTCTATATCCGTCCTGCGATTGCAAAATTTTCATTCACCAACAGCTGCATCAATTACAACAAGGTGAGATTCACCAATCTCTCCAAGGGAGCGAATGAACGGTTATGGTCTTTTGGTGACGGCGATACATCCACCGCATTGAACCCCGAACATAGTTACCGGGCTCCGGGAACCTATACGGTTACCCTTTGGGTGAGGAATACAGCCACCGGTTGTGATCATGAATTTTCCAAGGATGTGACCGTGCTCAATGTCTCATCTTCGTTCACCGCCAGGCAGACCAGTGTTTGCCGGGGCGGGGCGATCACGTTTGATTGCACTACCGACTCCCCGAAAATCAGTCGACTGATGTGGGATTTCGGCGATCAGAGTGGCCTGGTTCAAACCAAAAATCTTACGGTCACCCATGTGTATGACCGTCCCGGTACCTACACCGTAAAACTGATTGCTATAAGCCTGGTCAACTGCCGTGATACCATTGTGCGGAGCAATTACATTCGTATCGACGGACCAACAGCTAAGTTCGGTCCGGGAAGCTATGGAGCCTGTATCGGTAAGCCGTTACCTATGCTGGACAGTTCGTTAGCTGACGGGCGTAATCCTATTGTAGGCTGGAGCTGGGATTATGGTGACAGCACGCCAATTCAGAGCTACACTGCACCTCCGTTCACGCATACCTATGATTCACTCGGTACTTATTTTATTGCCCTGAAAGTGACCGATAGCCGGGGCTGTGCCGATTCGGTAAGATTACGGAAGCCGCTCAGGGCCGTGCGTATTTCGTCACAGATACTTCCGGGGTATAGTTTTACGCGCTGTGATAATTCTCCGTTCACATTACAGGCGCCTTTTGCAGAAGCGGGATTTTCGTACCGGTGGAATATGGGCGACGGAACTTCGGCGACCACACAAAATATCACTAAACGTTACACCAATACGGGGGTTTATGACATTAGCCTGGTTATTACCAACAATGCCGGTTGCTCCGATACGACATTGAGGCCCGGAATGATTACGATAGTCAATACCCGGGCGAAATTTTCCATCAACGATTCTTTCCGGACCTGTCCGCCCTTGCTCGTTAATTTTTCCGATTCATCGGCAAATGTTGTTTCTAAAGTCTGGGATTTCGGCGACTCTACCTCTACCACATCAAACAATCCCTCACATTTTTATTCTTACCCGGGTAACTATACTGCTAAACTCACCGTCTCCGGCCCCGGGGGATGTGTTGATACATTTGTCCGTCGGATTGTGGTTAACGGACCCCGCGGGCAAATCACCTCCGGCAACCAGCGTTCCTGCCGGCCCTATCTTTTCTCTCTGGGCATCACATCTCAGGACGCGGTTTCCTATACCTGGGATTTCAACGACGGCAATACCCTGAATACCACCCAAGCCACCGTCAGTCATGAATATCAGAATTCCGGAACCTATTTTCCGCGCGTTATGCTGGTGGATGCTGCGGGCTGCAAGGTTCCCATCGTCTCAAGCGATACCCTGCTGGCCTCCACCATCACCGCCGGATTCAGGATGGAAACACGGAATTCCTGCGATACGGGTCTTGCCAAATTCATCAATACCACATCCACCAACGACCTGATTGCAAAATACTACTGGAGTTTTGGTGATGGCACATCTTCATCATTACGCGATGCCCAACATCGTTATGCGCATGATGGTACCTATTCCGTCACATTGGTGGTGGTTACCCGAACAGGTTGTTCCGATTCCCTGACACTACCGGTAACCATCAAAAGGGTTCCCCCTCCCGGAATCCGGATCGGACGAAGCGCCAACGGATGTGCCCCCCTGCAGGTGCAGTTTCAGGGCATTCGTTCGGCAACAGATACCGGTGCCCTGGCCTGGAAATGGCAGTTCGGTAACGGCGACAGTTCCACGCTTCAGAACCCTTCGCCAAAAACATTCACGCAGTCGGGCCGCTATTTCATATCGCTCAGCGCGGTGAACAGTGTGGGTTGCAAAACCACGGTGACCGATACGGTAACCGCTTTCGAAATTCCGGTTGTTAAAGCACCGGCGGATACGAACATCTGCCTGAACCGCAGTATTGTACTTACCGCATCCGGCGCGACCTCCTATGAGTGGAGCGGAAACGGTTTGAGTTGTACCCAATGTGTATCAACAACGGTCACTCCTCTGAATGACGCGCTCTTTATGGTGAAGGGGATATCCGCCAACGGATGTTTTGGACGCGATACGGTCCGGGTGAATATTAACCGGCCGGCAAAGCTTGTTTACCACGAAAACCAGATCATCTGCAAAGGCACATCAAAGCGTCTTGTTGTAAGTGGTGCAACCAACTATCAATGGTCACCTGCGACCGGTCTCAGCAGCACTTCTGTTGCTTCACCGGTTGCATCCCCTCTTCAAAACATTACTTACCAGGTTGTGGGCAATGTGAACAATGCCTGCGGAAACGATACAGGATACATCCATGTTAAAGTGGCAGCCAATCCTACTGTGGAGGCCGGGCCCGATAAGACCATTGCTGCAGGCAATTTTGTCAATCTGGATCCTGTTGTTTCCCCGGATGTTACCGAAGCGTTCTGGACTCCCACCGATGAACTGAGCAGGAACGGGGATTACGGTGTGACGGTAAGGCCCACGAAAAACACCGATTATTCCATCGAAGTCCGGAATGCCGACGGGTGTATCGCAAAAGACAAAGTGGCCATCACCCTCACCTGCACGGCAAACAATATCTTCATACCGAATACCTTTTCGCCCAACAACGACGGCATGAACGATATCTTTTTCATCCGGGGTATCGGACTGTACAAGGTGCGTTC
Organism: uncultured Ferruginibacter sp.; assembly: GCA_964655055.1. Lineage (GTDB taxonomy): Bacteria > Bacteroidota > Bacteroidia > Chitinophagales > Chitinophagaceae > Ferruginibacter. The sequence continues at coordinate 15,553 of CAZZLI010000012.1, read as the reverse complement.
GCTGCGGATCTTCAACCGCTGGGGCGAAATGGTGTTTTCGAAATACGATTTCATGGCGAACGACCCTGCGATGGGCTGGGATGGTCGCTACAAGGGAGCACGACTGTTGACCGATGTGTTTGTCTATATCGCCGAAATCGTGTGTGGAAACGGAACAGTGATTCCCTATAATGGCAATATCTCCCTGGTCAACTGACGCAGGTTTTGATTCAATGAAATAAAATGCTGATTACTGTTTGTCTGATTACAAAGGGTACCGTGCCTGCGGTGCCCTTTTTTATTCCTCTTGTCGGGCATTGTTGCCGGAGTAGACATTAAGCCTTACCTCCCAGCCGGCAAAATTGTTCACCAGTTCCACGGCTGCCACAAGATTCAGATAGGCTGCGCTTTTGCATGCGGCCCTGAGATTGGTGCCGGTGAACCGCAGGTTCTCATCGGGCGCGCTGGTGGATCCGCTGAACCCCAAAGATTGTCCCCCGCCGATGTCTACCGTTGTCTTTCTGATATTCGAACAGGTGTTCCGGTAGACTTTTGCCGCTTCCGAAAATTCCTCACTTTCAAAAAGCAGGCAGGTCCAGCTGGCCGATTTGTCCCTGGCTGATGCGTATTTCCGGATTTCACAATTTAACGCACCGGTGAAACAAACCCGCGACGCGAATGCGCTGCTGTTGCCGTCGCGGGACAGTTGCCCGCCTTGTATATTGTAAAAATTGGACGGGTAGGCCCTGACGATTTTTTGCAGGCCGGTTGTCAAATCCATGTTCGCAGTTACGGTTTTGGATTCCTGACCGAACGCCTTGCCGATACAGGCACACAGAAGCATTGTGTGTAGTAATTTTTTCATGGTCGTGATTTGTACTGCAAAATAGAATCAAAAACGCGACACGCATCCAATCCCCTGCAAAAATTTCCGGGATTCTTTCCCGGGCATTGTATTATTTCGCATCTTCACATCCCTTGCAGCAGCAATTGGATGCAAAGGGGTTAATCTTCAAAAACAAAACAGATGAATCGCTTTTTTTTTGGCATTATGCTGTTGGTAACAACCGCACCTGTTTTTATTACGGGCGCTACCGCGCAAAAGCAAAAGCCTGATCGGTTTTTCCGGATCGCATCTCCGGCAGAGACCAGCGACAGGAATTACGGCCAGATAAGGCTAGTCGCAACCAGCAGTACGATTGTGGTCAGCAGTATCATGGCTTATGGTGAAAATGTTAAAGCTTTTACCGTCAGTATCAACGGCGGATTCCCCTTCAAACTGGCTCCTGCTCCTTCCGGTCAGAACCTGAATTATGTGGTTTCATCCCTGCAACTTGTCTTGCAGCCCGGTGACGTGGCTCTTTTCAGTTTTGTCACGGCAACTTCGGCAAATCCTTCATCCGCTTCGGCCAGACATATCTTCCTCTCCGGAACTTATGTGGAGCCCTAAACGAATATTCAGGAACCATCTATGAAATCGGCATCCCTACAGGAACTCAGGCTGCAGTTGAAGAACGCTGCTCCTGCCGAATTGATGGAGTACTGCATTCGCCTCGCCCGGCATAAGGTTGAAAACAAGGAACTGCTCACCTATCTGATTTATGAGCAGGACAATGAGACCGCTTTTATCCGCGGGGTCTGTGATGAGGCCGATACGCTGTTTGCCGGAATCAACCGCTCCCATGTTTACTACGCAAAAAAAGGGCTCCGGAAAATCCTGCGTTTCCTGCAAAAAAATATCCGTTTCGCAGCCTCGAAACAGGTGGAGATCGAGCTCCTGCTTCATTTTTGTGAACGCCTGCTCGATACCGGACTACCCGTTCAAACCCATCGGGCGCTGAAAACGCTGCTGGATACCCAGATCGCTAAACTGGAAAAAGCTATCGGAACGCTGCATGAAGATCTTCAATACGACTACCGGAAAGCCCTGAATCGTGTAAAGGAAAATACCGGGTCATACGATAGCCATCCTTAATATTTACGGGAATTTGTTCAGGGTTTTCATAAAATCCCGCCCACATTCCTTAGCTTTCGTGTAAATTTGACATAACAGACCGGCAATACCAAAACCAAAACTAACTCCATGCTTAACCGCAGATTTCTAGTAGGTGGCATTGCTGCCGCACTCATTTATTTCGCGCTCGGCTGGGTGGCCGATAATATGTTTCTGGATGAATTTCTGACCAGCCATCAGGGCCTTGCCCTTCAAACCGACCGGCCGGGGCTGATGCATACCTATTCCATCCTTTCGGCATTGATTTCCGGTTTCCTGCTTTCCTTCGTACTCACGCGCATCAACATACGCTCCGTAACCCGATCCATACTTTACGGCATGTTTCTGGGCTTTTGCGTGAAGTCCGGCGTATACTTCCACATGTACGCCCACACCACCGTTTTCAGCCGCAGCGGTATTCTTGCGGAAACCTTGACTTACGCTGTTCTATCGGGAATAGCTTCCATAGCGATTTGTATGGTCGCAGGCATGGAGGGTGCATCCGCTTCTTATGAATATGAATTGCCAAAGATTGAAATGATGGCTGAGGCCGATGCCCGTAATTGAAACCAACCCCATCGCTATGGAATTGAAGGAACTGTTTGAAAAGTCCGTATCGGAAAGCAAGTCGCTTCCCCAAAAACCATCCAACGATATCCTGCTGCAACTGTACAGCCTCTATAAGCAGGCGGTAAACGGTGATGTGAACATCGAGCCGCCGGCAAATCCTTTTGACATCGTTGCAGCCGCCAAGCATCAGGCCTGGACCGCATTGAAAGGCATGCCCTCCGAAGAAGCCATGCGGCAGTATGTTGCGCTGGTGGAAAAACTCAAAGGCTGATTTTTCCTGAGGCCAACTGACACAGTTTCATTTTTCCTTTTTTCTCGCCGAATCATCACAACTTTACCGAAACAACTTTGCATGCGTACAGGAAGAGCGGCCGGTATCGGATTCATCTTCATCACCCTGCTGATTGAAATCATCGGCTTCGGCATCATCATTCCCGTTACACCTAAGCTGATTACCGGACTCAAGGAGGTTGATCTGGCTGATGCCTCCCGTTACGGAAGCATGCTCACCGCAGTTTACGCGCTCATGCAGTTTGTGTTTTCACCTCTGCTCGGCAGCGTAAGCGATGCCTACGGACGACGACCGGTATTGTTGCTTTCCCTCTTCGGGTTCGGTATCGACTATCTGTTTATGGCACTGGCGCCCAGCTATGCCTGGCTTTTTGCCGGACGGCTTATCAGCGGCATCACGGGTGCAAGCATCAGTACCGGCTTCGCCTATATCGCCGATATCAGCACCCCCGAAAACCGGGCGAAGAATTTCGGACTCGTAGGCGCCGCATTCGGACTGGGCTTCATCATCGGGCCCGTCATCGGCGGACTGCTCGGGCAATACGGCGTGAAAATGCCTTTCTATGCGGCGTCCCTGCTTGCACTGATCAATTGCCTCTATGGCTATTTCGTACTCCCCGAATCATTGCCAAAAGAAAAACGAAGGACCCTCAATCTTCGCAAGGCCAATCCCTTCAGTTCATTTTCCAAGCTGGGCGCTTACCCAAAACTGTCCAGGCTCTTTCTGATTTCCATTTTGATTTATCTCGCTGCGCATGCCGTGCAGAGCAATTGGAATTATTTTACCATGTTCCGTTTCGGATGGGATGAAAAAATGGTGGGGATTTCGCTCGGCGTTGTTGGTTTGCTGGTAGCTACCGTTCAGGGCGGGCTTACCCGGGTCATCAATCCTAAACTGGGCAACGAAAAAAGTATTTACATCGGGCTGTCCCTTTACGCAACCGGCATGCTGCTCTTCGGGTTGGCCGGTGCCGGGTGGATGATGTTCGTCTTCCTGATTCCCTACTGCCTTGGCGGTATCACCCAGCCCGCCATGCAGGCCGTAATGTCAGGTAAGGTGCCCCCGCAGGAACAGGGCGAATTGCAGGGAGCCATCACCAGTCTGCAAAGCGCCTGCGCCGTTATAGGGCCCTTGTTGATGAACAACCTGTTTTATTTCTTCTCGCGCCCACAGACCCCGGTATTCCTGCCAGGCGCACCGTTTTTCATGGGTTCCCTGTTTTTCCTGCTCGCCTTCCTGATTGCCTGGCGCAAACTTTGAGTTTATACATCCACCGGATGTAACGATCCACCAGTACCGATGGGAGCGCCTTGGCCGGTTCGGTGACGCCGAAGGCGGCAGACGGAAAATAGCTTGCGTCATTTTCCGGAAGAAGCGGCCGCAGCGCGGACATCGGTACGCAGCCCGCCGGCTGTGGAGGCCAGAAAACGCTTGTGCGTGGCAGGGGGACAGCTATCAGGATACAATGGTCTGAACCGCTGATTACGCAGATTAATCTTCCTGACTTAAAAAAGTTAGCGTCAGTTACTTTTTTTAAAATTTTGGCAATCGGTATTAGTTCCCACAATTACGTTATGAATGTTATTTTAGCGCCGGCTTTGATACTGTGATTTCAGGAGCCCGATTTTCGTATGAAACAACTCAACGAGGTCAGTCGCGTTTTTTTTATCGGTATTGCCGGTACCGGCATGAGTGCCATTGCACAATACCTTGCCGGAAGCGGTAAACAGGTCAGTGGCAGCGATCGTTATTTCAGCGCCGGAGCGGCGGAAGATATCCGGTCCAAATTAGAGGTCTGCGGCATCCGTTGTTTTGAACAGGATGGCAGCGGCATTGGTTCCGATACCGACTGGGTGGTGGTTTCCACCGCTGTTGAAGACACCGTTCCCGAGGTACGCAAAGCCCTGGATCTGGGCATCCCCATCCTCAAACGTTCGGAGCTGCTGGCTTTGATTGCAGAAAGTAAAAAGACCATTGCGATCGGCGGTACCTCCGGTAAAAGCACCACCAGCGCCATGCTTTATGATATCCTCAGGCATGGTGGGCTGCAACCTGGGATTATTGCCGGAGCCGGACTCGTAAGCCTGATGCATCAAGGAAAAATCGGCAATGCCGCAGTAGGCCGGGGCGAATGGCTGGTGATTGAAGCCGATGAGAGTGACGGATCCATCGTGCAGTATCACCCCGAAATAGGGGTCTTGCTGAATGTTGACAAAGACCATCAGGAAATTGATGAATTGATGCGGCTCTTCGGAACTTTCCGGGAGAATACGAAGGGTGCTTTTGTGGTCAATGGCTGTAATGAACTTGCGGCATCACTTTCCCGGAATCATCTACATGATTTTTCCTCCGACGAATCAGTTGCAACCGGCTACACGGCAAACAGGTTTAAGCAAGAAGGGTTGTCAATCGCTTTCTCCCTGAAGGATGTCGATTTTCATCTCGACATACTTGGCCGGCACAATATGGAAAACGCCTTGGCTGCCATTGCCGTTGCCGGGCATCTGGGTGTTTCAATGGAAACCTGTGCCGAAGCGCTGGCTTCTTATCAGGGAATTTACCGCCGTCACCAGGTGCTTGGAAAAAAGCAAGGCGTTTGGGTGATTGATGACTATGCCCATAATCCTGCCAAATGCGCTGCCTCCATCCGGGCCTGCCAGCCGGTGGCGTCCCGCGTGATTGCCTGGTTTCAGCCGCATGGTTACGGACCGACGCGTTTTTTGCGGACCGATTTTGTGGCCGAAATCGCAAGGGCCCTGCGACCGGATGATGAAATCTGGATGAGCGAGATCTTCTATGCCGGCGGTACAGCCGTAAAGGATATTTCTGCGGGTGACCTGATCACCGATATTTTGGCTCTGGGTAAGCAGGCTTTTTTTGTGGAGAACCGCAACGATTTTCTGGAGCGGGTTCGGCCCCACCTGAACGGCGATTGTGTGCTGCTGATGATGGGCGCCCGTGATCCGGGGCTGGAAGATTTTGTAAAAAAACTATGGAATGACCTGTAGCTTGTTTTCGTGTTCGGATAACTGTTAAAAATTGCGTCATTAATCAAATTTGAGCATCCTCATCACCCATATCCACCTGCTGGCCGGTGTTCGTGAAACCTGCGCTCCCCTGCGGGGAAAGGCCTTGGCCGAACTGCCTGTGCTGGAAGATGCTTATCTGCTTATTGAAGACGGCGAAATAGCCGCTTATGGCCGGATGCAGGACCTGGCTTTCGAAATTCCCACACCGCCACGCGACCAGATCAATGCTGCCGGCGCTACCATACTGCCTTCCTGGTGCGACAGCCATACCCATCTGGTTTTTGCCGGAAGCCGTGAAAACGAGTTTGTCGATAAGATCAAAGGCATGAGCTATGCCGAAATTGCAGCAAGGGGAGGAGGTATCCTTAACTCAGCGCAGAAGCTGAATAAACTGAGTGAAGATGAACTGCTCAGTCTGGCCAGGGAACGGCTGCACGAACTGATCCTGCTGGGTACCGGTGCCATTGAAATCAAAAGCGGCTATGGCTTGTCGGTGGACGGCGAACTCAAAATGCTGCGGGTCATCAAAAGGCTTCGCGAAACTAGTCCCATTCCCGTGAAGGCAAGTTTTCTGGGCGCCCATACCTATCCGCCCGAATTCCGGGACAACCATCAGGGCTATCTGGATTTTCTGATTGATCACATGCTGCCCGTAATCGCCCGCGAGCAACTGGCCGATTTTATTGATGTGTTCTGCGAAACGGGTTTCTTTTCGCCCGAAGAAACGGAAACCCTATGCAAGGCGGGCATGCGTCTGGGCCTTAAACCCAAATTGCATGTCAATCAACTGAACAGCATCGGTGGATTACAGGCCGCACTGGGCCTGAACGCCTTGTCGGTCGATCATCTGGAAACCATGACAGAAGCCGATATCCGCGATCTGGCTTCTTCCGATACCATCGGCACCCTGCTGCCCACCGCCGCCTATTTTCTGCGCATGCCTTTTCAGCCGGCAAGGGCGCTCATAGATGCAGGCTGTATCATCGCCCTGGCCAGTGATTTCAATCCGGGCTCATCGCCAAGCGGTAATATGAACGGCGTGGTGTCCATTAGCTGCATACAGATGCGCATGCTGCCTGAAGAAGCGATCAACGCGGCAACCATCAACGGCGCTTTCGCCATGGAACTGGGCGATACCGTGGGAAGCATTACAGTTGGTAAGAAAGCCAACCTGATCTTTACCCGGCCCATTCCCTCGCTCGGTTACCTGCCCTATGCTTTCGGTACCAACCTGATTGACAAGGTGATGGTCAACGGACAGTTTTACCGTAAATAAAGAAATAACGTCAATAGATACCCGAAAAATACCGATTATGCAACTCATTGAATGTGTTCCCAATTTTTCCGAAGGAAACAATATGGACATCATCCGGCAGATTACCACCGAAATTGAACAGACTCACGGTGTACGATTACTCAATGTCGATCCGGGCAAAGCCACCAACCGCACGGTCGTGACCTTCGTCGGAACCCCCGATGCTGTTGTGGAAGCTGCATTCCGCGCCATCCGCAAGGCCGGCGAACTGATCGATATGCGCTCACACAAGGGTGAGCATCCGCGCATGGGCGCTACCGATGTATGTCCGCTGATTCCCGTTTCAGGTATTAGCATGGAGGAAACGGCTGCTTATGCCGTAAAGCTGGCCGCTCGTGTAGGTCAGGAACTCCAACTGCCGGTTTATCTTTACGAAGCCGCACAGCCCGATGCACGGCGCAGCAATCTTGCCGTCATACGTGCCGGCGAATATGAAGGCCTTGAGGCGAAAATGGCTAATCCCGAATGGAAGCCCGATTATGGCCCTGCCGCTTTCGATACCCGACGCGGCGCCACCGTCATCGGAGCCCGCGATTTTCTGATCGCTTACAATGTGAACCTAAATACCACAAGTACGCGAAGGGCTAACGCCATTGCTTTTGATGTGCGCGAAGCCGGACGGGTGAAGCAGGAAAACGGTAAGCCCGTGCTGGATGCCGCCGGCAACAAGGTTATGATTCCGGGTAGTTTGAAATCGGTAAAGGCCATCGGCTGGTATATCGAGGAATACGGCATCGCACAGATTTCGATGAACCTGACCAATATCCGCGTCACACCCCTGCATGTGGCATTCGATGAGGTCTGTAAACGGGCCGCCGCAAGAGGCATGCGGGTTACAGGCAGCGAGCTGGTTGGATTGGTTCCGCTTTCGGCTATGACCGATGCCGGCCGCTATTTTCTGGAGAAGCAACAACGCTCTTCGGGTGTGAGTGAAGCCGAACTGGTGCGCATCGCCATCAAGTCCATGGGTCTTGATGAACTGGCTCCCTTCAAACCTGAAGAGCGCATCATCGAATACCTGCTTGCCGATCCGGCATCCAATCGCCTGGCGTCCATGACTGTTTCCGCCTTTGCCGATGAAACAGCTAGCGAAAGTCCGGCTCCCGGCGGTGGTTCCATCTCCGCCTGTATCGGCTCACTGGGTGCGGCGCTCGGCACCATGGTGGCCAACCTCAGCAGCCATAAGAAAGGATGGGATGCGCGTTGGGAAGAATTCAGCCGGTGGGCGGTAAAAGGTCAGGCACTCAAGGCTGAATTGCTGCGGCTGATTGATGCCGATACCGCTTCATTCAACGGATTGATGCAGGCCTTTGGACTTCCCAAAAATACTGCGGAGGAAAAAGCCGCTCGTACAAACGCCATTCAGGCCGCTACCAAATACGCAATGGAAGTGCCTTTCCGCGTCATGCAAACCGCACATGAAGGGTTTGAACTGATTCGCGCCATGGCCGAAACCGGTAACCCGAATTCAGTTTCCGATGCCGGTGTGGGTGCCTTGTGTTTGCGCAGCGCCGTACTGGGGGCCTTCCTCAATGTAAAGATCAATGCGCAGGGATGCACCGATGCCGCTTTCGTCAAGCAGATGGTGGAATCGGGGGCATCACTTGCCGCCGCTTCCGAAAAAGCTGAACAAGAAATCCTCAAAATCGTGGAAGCGAAAATTGCTGGTTCCTGAGTTAGTGGATGGATAAAAAACAATAGAATCATTTTTCATGTTTACCGACCATACCCGTATCCGGATACATTATGCGCTGACCGACCAGATGGGGCTGGTTTATCATGGCCACTATGCGCAATTTTATGAAATCGGCAGGGGAGAAGCCATACGCAGGCTGGGGCTTACCTACAAGGACATTGAAGCCATGGGTGTCATCATGCCGGTGATTGACCTGCACAGCCGGTTTATACGGCCTGCCCGCTACGACGATCTGATTACCGTGACTACAATGCTGAAGGAATTGCCGGCACATCACAAGATTGTCTTCCATCATGAAGTGCATAACGAGCAGCAGGAATTGCTGAACGCGGGAGAAATCACCCTGTACTTTATGGAAGCTGCCACATTGAAACGCTGCCAGATGCCGGAGCAGTTGAAAGAGCTGCTGGCTCCTTATTTCACGAATCACTGATTATTTTCCCGCCAGGCCTTCTATGCTGAACTTTCCGGGGCCCAGCAACAAGATCACGGTAAAGCCTAAAAGATAAAGGGCTGAAGTTTCTCCGTCATCGAACAGCTCTCCGCCATGCGCCTTGAACAGGGCCACGCCCATGGTAATGATCAACGGTACGCAACTCAGTCTGGTGAACAGGCCGATGACCAGGAATAATGCGCAGAAGAACTCCGCAAAAATGACCAGGATATAGGATACAGTGCTGCCCATGCCCAGGAAGTTCATGAAGTCGGAATGGTTTTTACCAAACCCCAGCAGTTTGCTGAATCCATGGCTCATCATCAGGATGCCGAGACAGACGCGAAAGAGCAGCATGGCCGTGTTGAAGGCATTGGGGCTGTATTTGATGGAGAGCAACTTTTTCATAACGAGGTATTTTCGTGAAACAACCTTTCGGCAAAAATAATACGAAACTGACTTTACTGGTAGCCCAAAAAATTCCCCGTATAATGCCAATGTGCTCCCTGTTTGGGCCAAAAAAATTCGTGCATTATAGATATCCAATCGGCATAATCAGCCTTACCCGCTCACGCTTCAATTTTTGTCCTGCCGGCTTTTCTGAATGTTTTGCTCCGCAGTTTAACAATTGCTTATCGTTGATCCGCCTAATTTTATCATGGCATCGATTTATCCACATTGCCGCTACAATAGGCCCTTACGGGTTGAAGCAAGAAAGGAGCGGGTTAATTTTGCGCCTTATTCATGAACAGCCGTTTTTCCATATTCCTGTTTTTTCCTGCACTCTTCTTTCTTTTATCCTTTTCGGCATCGTTTGCCCAGACCACCTATACCCAAACTGAACCTTACCGCCAACTTGCCGAAATCCGCTACCACATGCTGCATAAGGAGTACGGAAAAGCCTACCCCTTGATCGCAATGCACCGTAACCGTGAGGAAAACACCCTGCAACCGCTGGTAGCCCTGGCCGATGATGAGCTTGATTACTACTACATTCTTTGCCGGCTCATCCTGCGCATCCCTGCTGCCGAAACAGAAGCGCTCGGTTTCCTGGAACGTACGGTGAATCCGGTTTTCAGCAGTCGCATCAGCCATCAGCTGGGGAACCATTACTTCCATGCGGGTGATTATGAAAAGGCGGTGACCTTTTTTTCCAAGGCCGATTTACGGCATCTTGACAATGAGGAACTGGCCGATACCAAGTTCCGCCTGGCCTATGCTTATTTCAACCTCAAGCGCTTCAACGAAGCCGAGCCGCTATTCAATGAAATCCATCAGATCGCCTCAAGCCGTTATTATATTCCGGCCAACTACTATTACGGGTTCATAGCCTATTCGCGGGGGAATTTTCCGGTGGCCGAACAATGTTTCAAAACCATCGAACAGGAACATCCCTACAATGAAGTGGTGCCTTACTATATGGCCGTGATCATGTACTACCGGCAGAAAAAATCCGATGCACTGAAATACAGCGAATCACTATTGGGCCGGGGTGGTCTTTATTATGAAAAGGAATTGCACCGCCTGGCCGGTCAGATTTATTACGAGCAGGAAAAATATCCCGAGGCCCTGTCGCACCTGCAGCAATATGTATCGGGTAGCGAGAAGGTAAGCCGTGAAGACATGTATGCCCTGAGTTTTGCCGCATACCGCGGAGGGAAATATCCTCAGGCCATCGAAGGATTCCGCCAACTCAGCAATGAAACCGATTCATTGGGGCAGTATGCCATGTATTTTCTGGGCGATTGTTACCTCAAGACCGGTAAAAAAAGCGATGCCCGTGCGGCATTCCAGTTCTGTGCAGGAAATAACAGCCATGCAGGACAGCAGGAAATTTCCCGATTCAATTATGCCAAGCTGAGTTATGAATTGGGCTATCAGGATGTGGCTCTGGCTGCTACGCAGGATTTCACGGCCCGTTATCCCCAATCGGTTTATCGGGGTGAAGCTGCCGAAATCCTGATCGCCATTCTGGCCAATACCAGCAATTTCCGCGATGCGCTGGACATTTACCGATCTTTTGACAATCCCACTCAAGCCATGCAGGAAAGCTACCCGCGGATCCTATACGGCCGGGGAACCGAACTGCTCAACGATCAGCGTGTTCGTGAAGCCGATGATCTGTTTTCGCGGATCCTTCGCCTGCCGGCATCTTCCGCAACACCTTATGCCAATTACTGGAAAGGCGAAATTGCCTGGCGCGACGGCGATTATGATAAGGCCATCGGGCACCTGACCACATTTACCGAAAGCCGTGTGCCTGCAACCGGTGAAGCCTCAGCCGCTAACGCCCGTTACACGCTTGGTTACTGCTGGATGAAAAAGGAAAACTTCCGTCAGGCCCTTTCCTTATTTGAGCCTCTGGGAAAAAGTTCAGTTACCGCTTCAGCCATGGAGCAGGATGCTTTTGTCCGCACCGGCGACTGTTATTACATGCTGCGCGATTTCACAAAGGCTTCAGCTATTTATTCCAAAGTGACGGCTTCGGCTTTGCCGCAGAGTGATTATGCACTTTATCAGCAGGCCCTGATTGCCGGTATCAAAAGCGGCAGTTCGAAAGTCAGTATGTTGAACAGTTTGGTCAGCCAGTATCCGAAAAGCAGCCTGGTGCCCGATGCTTATATGGAAATCGCCGACAGCCATCTTTCCGATGAAAAATTCACGGAGGCCATCCGCTACCTCGATAAGGTGATTGACCTACCGGGTGATGCCGGCTTCAAGCCTGCCGCTTTACTGAAGAAAGGACTTGCCTATTACAATCTCGACAACAACCGGGAAGCGCTGGCCACCTATAACCGGCTGGTGCAAACCTATCCGCGTTCTCCTGAAACCACCGATGCGATTGAAAACATTCGCGCCATTTATGTCAGCGAAGGCCGTCCCGGTGACTATGTCGATCTGCTGCGCCGCAACGGCATTTCAGTATCCGATACTGAAGCCGATTCGCTGACATTCACCGCGGCCCGGCTACGCTATTCGGAGAAGGATTGCGCCGGTGCACTCGTTGCGTTAAGTAATTATCTGAAAACCTATCCCAACGGGAAATGGGCCCAGGAAGCGTCTTACCTGAGCGGTGAATGCCATACTTCGAAAAAAGACTGGGCGAATGCCGTGGCCGCTTACGATAAGGTATTTGCCGGAGGCTACAGCAACTGGTACGAGAAAGCAACCTTGTCGGCCGCCCGTATTTCTTATCTCGAACTCAAGGATTATGCCGCGGCCAAAAAATATTTCTCGGCCTTGCGCACAGGCGCCCTGCAGCAGGAAAACCAGCTGGAAGCCCTGCGCGGACTGGTGCGCTGTCATTATCAACTCAGGGATTACGATCGTGCCAGTGAAGTGGCCGACGAACTGCTGCTGCGCAAGGGCATCAGTACCGACGATAAATCGGTAGCCTATCTTGTTCTGGGAAAATCGAAGCAGCAGGCTGCTGATTGTGTTGCGGCCATTAATGCTTTCCGCTCCTGTGCGGCCATTAATCGCTCAGCCTGGGGCGCCGAAGCACGGTACGAAATGGCTGTTTGCCAGTTTACCCTGAAGAATTACACCGCTGCGGAAAAAGCTGCGCAGTCCGTCATCCGCGAAACCGGCAGTTACGATTACTGGGTTACCGGATCATATGTATTACTGGGCGATCTGTTCATGCAGTCGGGCGATTATTTCAACGCCAAAGCCACTTACAAGAGTGTGGCCGATAACGCGGTGATCGCCGAATGGAAGGATATTGCCACACGCAAACTTGCCGATGCGGTGGCTGCGGAAAAAGCAGGATCTAAAGTGCAGTGACAGGTAGCTGCCGACTTAAAAGAAAAAAATGAATGTCAGGATTAGTATAGCGTTGTTGTTGATTTTCATAAGCCTTGACCTGTGCGCCCAGCCCGGCCCGGGTAAGCAGACCGTTGATATCACCTCCAGCTTCAAGCCGGTCTTGCGTAACGCCGTAAAAATCAATTCTTCCGCTTCGCCGCTTGCCGCCGATACTGTTAGAACGGTGCGTCCTTACAACATTCCGGCACAGACCATGTACTATGCCTATCGGGCGATTCCGCTGAAGCCGCTGGCACTCGATGCCGACAGTTTCCCGGTACTGGGTGGCGGCAACTATGTGAAGGCTGGCTTCGGCAACCTGACCACGCCCTATGTTTCTGCTGCTATAGGAACAGGTGATGGTCTGAGTCATCTGTTCAATGTTTACGGTGAATACACTTCTTCCAAAGGAAAAATCGTCAACCAGGATTTTGGCCGCTTCGAGTTGCGGGGAGCCGGAAGTTATTTTACCGAAAAGCAGGAATGGTATGGCTCCGCACGGTTGTATCAGCGGGACAACTTTCTCTATGGTTACGACCATAACCTGTATTCGTTCAAGCGGAATGATGTCCTGCAACGATTCATCCGGGTACATCTTACGGCGGGCCTTCGCAATAAGATCATCACCGCATCGGAAATCAATTACGATGTGCGGGTGGAAGCCGACCTGTTCAAGTTGCAGGGCAAGGCTTCGGAAAATTCGCTTAAAGCCACGGCCCCTTTCTCGGTGGCTTTGGGTGAACACCTTACCGCATCGGTAACCGCGGTGGCAGATCTCACCACCTATTCCACAACCGGATTAAGTGCCGACACCGGTTTCAACAATACGATCTATTCGATTGCCCCGGCATTGCGGTATGCCAACGGCGGGCTTATGCTGCATGCCGGTATCACCCCTGTCTGGGATAATGGCAACTGGGTTACGCTTCCCGATCTCCGTGCCGAGTTTACGCCTTCTGCTACGCCCTCTTTGACTTTTCTGGGCGGATTGACCGGTAGGGTGATCAAGAATAGCCTGCGCCGGCTGACGGATATCAACCCCTGGCTTTCGCCCCGGATACCGGGATTGAATACCCGCGAATTTGAACTTTATGGTGGATTCCGAAGTGGTCTGGGCAAGCATTTCGATCTTGAAGCAAAAGCCTCCTTCATCAGCATTAAAAACATGCCCTTGTTTGTGAATGATGCGGGTGATGGAAAAACCTTTTTGTTGCGTAACGAAAGCGAAATCACCAACCTCCGAATCGCCGGTGAACTGGGCTATCGCGGCAGCAACAACCTTCTCTTCAATGCCGGAGCGGCGCTCAATATTTACAGCGGGTTGAAAGACAATGAGCGGGCCTGGGGTGCCTTGCCTTTTGAGTTGAATGCCTCCGTTCAGTGGCGGCCCATAAACAAACTTACGCTGAGCGGAACCGCTTATCTGTTTGGCGGAAGTCCTTATCTGCTCAGCGACAATACCGACGGCAGGGGCGAGGGCGGAGCCGATTTGGGTATGGGTGCTGAATACGCCATAACGCCAAAGATCTCGGCCTGGTTTGAGTTGAACAACCTGCTCAACAGCCGCTATGCGCGCTGGAACAACTATGAAGTTTATGGTACCAATGTGCTGGGTGGCGTGCGATTCCGTTTCTGACCTGATCTGTATCAAGCTGCTTAATGCACAGCTGTTGAAAATCTTTTTTGCCGGACGGCCCGATTTGGAGATATTTGTAATGGTTAATTTCCAAACCCCAGGGAAAAACACATGTTCAACGCCGTCACGGAATCATTTTTCCAGAAAAAGACTTGTGTGCTGCCCGGAATCGGCAGCCTGCGGATGACGCATGTATCTTCCCAAAGCGATTTTCCGGCACACCGCATTTTACCTCCCCGCCAGGAAATCGTGTTCACCCCGCAGTCGCCTTACAGCAAGCCCACCGCCAATGCAGAAATTACGCAATTGAGTGAGCAGATCCGCCGTCATGTGCGTGAAGCAGGTGAGTTGAATATTGAAGGTCTGGGTATTTTTTATGCAGCGGGTGAAGACGATATCCAGTTTGCGCCCTACCAGCTCGACGAATCTTTTTTTCCTCAAGTAACTGCCGAACGGGTTCTGCGTCCCGAGGTCGGCCACGAAATCGTGGTGGGCGATCGTCAGATGAATACCCGCACCATGGCGCAGATGCTGGGGCTGAGTATACCCGAAACTGAAACCCGCAGCTGGATCTGGTGGGCACTGGGCTTGTTCCTTCTCTCTCTTGGCGCCATCATCGTCTATTTTGTTTCCGGCGGCTCGCAGATGCTGGGGAATATGGGGTGGAATGGGTGATTGTTCGCTCTGTTTTCTTCTTCACATTTTTTGCTTGTTTCTTCACATGATTCTTTTGTCGACATGTTGACGGGGTGAATTCATGTGCGCTATCCTTTTAATAGGAACTTATCCACATATTTGTATTT
>CAZZLI010000011.1:9540-39615 GCA_964655055.1 uncultured Ferruginibacter sp. | reverse complement strand
AAACTGATTGACATGGCAGACACTAAAACAACTGCATCAACCAAAGCAACCACCTCCGCGGGAGCGAAACAATCCGGCAACATGATTTCCCTGCTGGCTCCCGTCATCTGTGTTATCGTAGGTTATATCATCTGGCGTTTCGTGCTGGGTAATCCTTCAGGATTCACCAAGCCCGGAACCGGTGCTTTCTGGCCCGACCATGACGGTCCCAAAAACGCCTTGAACAAGATGTATCTCGGTGGTATCATCGTACCCATCCTGATCGGTTCGTTTCTGACCATGCTTACTTTCGTCATCGAGCGCTTCATGACTATCAGCAAGGCGACAGGCAACGGCAGCAGCGCCGAATTTCTCCGCAAAGTACAGTACCACCTGGCCAATAAGAATGTGGATGCCGCCATCGCCGAGTGCGACAAGCAGCGCGGCAGCGTGGGCAATGTGATGAAGTCGGGACTCCACAAATACAAGGAAATGATCACCAATAACGATCTCACCACCGAACAGAAGGTGATGGCCATCCAGAAAGAGGTGGAAGAAGCCACCGCGCTGGAGCTACCCATGCTCGAAAAGAACCTGGTCTTCCTGTCCACCATCGCTTCGGTGGCTACCCTGTTGGGTCTTCTCGGTACGGTATTGGGTATGATCCGTTCATTCTCCGCACTCGGTGAAGGAGAGGGCGGCGGCGATGCGGCCAGCAAACTTTCCGTAGGTATCTCCGAGGCCCTCTATAATACGGCCCTGGGTATCGGCACTTCGGCCTTCGCCATCATTTTCTACAACATGTTCACCACCAAAATCGACGGGATCACCTACGGTATCGACGAGAGCGGTTTCACCCTTACCCAAAGTTTCGCTTCCTTATACCGTTGATGCCAGCGGGTTTTATGGAATCGGAACGAAACTGAATCATTTAGGTGTCATTAAACCAAACGAATCATGGGAAGAGCGAAAATTCCGCGAAAGAGTACCAATATCGATATGACGGCGATGTGCGATGTGGCCTTCCTGCTGTTGTCCTTCTTCATCCTGGCCACCAAGCAAAAGCCCCCGGAAGCCGTAACCGTGGCTCCGCCCACTTCGGTGTCATCTGAGGCCGCCGCTGAAAAGTCGATACTCACCACCCTCACCAAGGAGGGTAAGGTTTTTCTGATGCTGGGCGACGAAACCAAGAAAAAGGATATCCTGAACCAGATCAATACCCAGAAGTCACTTGGCCTTTCTCCCGACGAGCTGAACCGTCTGGCCAAACAGCCGTTTATCGGGGTGCCCCTGGGCTCCATCAAAAGCATGCTGTCCTTATCGACACCCATGCTACCTGCGCAGATGCCCGGCATTCCGGTGACGGACAGCACCAACAATGAGCTGGTTGACTGGTATCGCAGCATCACCACCGCCTATGCGGGGGGAAGCCAGAAAGAACTTGAGAAAATCATGCTGGTCAAGGGTGACAACGAGGCCCTGTATCCGCAGTTCAAAAACATCAAGTTCGCCCTTAAGAAGAACAACCTGTACAAGTTCAAGATTGTAACTGGTTCCGAGTCGGCTCCGGTAGGTTCTGAACTCTACAAGAAAATCAAAGGGCGGGCCTGATTCATTTCAACATTAAACCACTAAAAAAAGCATCCCATGGCAGAAATGGATACCTCGTCGGGGGGTGGTCATAAGAAAGGCCCCGGCGTCAAGAAACCGAAGAAATTGTCCACCCGTGTCGATCTGACCCCCATGGTGGATCTGGGTTTTCTGCTCATTACGTTTTTTGTGTTCACAACCACGATGAGCAAGCCCACGGCCATGACCATGAACGAGCCCAAGGACGACAATATCGAGAGCCAGCTCAAGGTGAAGGAAAGCGCGGTGATGACCATCCTGCTCGGAAAAGCCGACCAGGTCTATTATTATTTCGGCACACTGACGGCTGATAACGCTTCACAGATCTTCAAGTCATCGAATTTCAAGGATATCCGTCAGATCATTCTCGACAAGCGTAATTCGGTACCTAACGGTGACCAGCCCAAGAGTGACCTGATGTATATCATCAAGGCCGACAAGGAAAGCAAGTTCAAGAACGCCATCGATATCATCGATGAGATGGCCATCAACGGCATACCGCCCGGACACTATGCGGAAGTGGACATTTCCGACACCGAGACCATGCTGATCCAAAAAACGGAAGAGGCTAACGGAATAAAATAATCCCCGGAGTTATGGAATACCGGCCAGTTCCGCATCATTAGTACAAAGCGCAAACCAATGGAAGCAAAAAACATTCTGAACGCCGATGTGCTCGACATCATTTTCGACGGGCGCAACAAGCAATACGGCGCTTATTTTCTCCGCAAAACCTACAACAGTCGCCTGGCGCGCGCCCTGCTCATCACAGGTGCCCTGGCCTTGCTGATCCTGCTGGGTTCGGTTTTTGCCGGCGTCTTCAACAAGAAAGGAGGCGAGAAAATGAAGGTGGTCGATACCCAGCTTGCTGAAATCAAGAAAGACGAGCCACCGCCGCCACCGCCGCCACCGCCGCCGCCCACACCGCCGCCGCCACCCGAAATCAAGCAGATCCAGTTCACGCCGCCCAAGATTGTGAAGGATGAAGAGGTTAAGGAAGACGAGAAGATTGAGGAAATCAAGGATCAGGTGATCAGCGACAAGACCGTGGAAAGCGATAACACCAACCAGATTGTACAGGCACCCGTGGAAGACAAGGGAACCGCTGTGGTGGAAGCGCCCAAGACCGATGATGAAGATAAGATCTTCACCAAGGTGGAGAAAGAAGCCGAGTTTCCGGGAGGCCTCGATGGATGGCGCCGTTATCTCGAACGCAACCTCAATGCTCAGGTACCTGTTGATAATGGTGCGCCCGAGGGTAATCACACTGTGATTGTCCGATTCATCGTATCGAGGGACGGCACAATCAGCGATGTAAGCTGTGAGAAGGATCCGGGTTACGGCATGTGCCAGGAAGCCATCAAGGTGATTAAAAAAGGACCCAAATGGACACCTGCCCTGCAGAACGGACGTAATGTGAACGCTTACCGCTCGCAGCCCATCACCTTCGCTGTAGCCGGCGAGTGATAGTACGAAAAGAGAATTTTGAAGTCCCTCCCTGACCGGAGGGATTTTTTTTACCATCTGCTTTGCATTTCCGGGGCGTTGATGCGGTTGTATCTTTACCACATGTTTGTTGCAAAGGGCACGCACGACGATACGATTGTGGCTCCGGCCACGGCTCCGGGCATGGCGGCTATAGGGGTGGTACGCCTGAGCGGAAATCGGGCCATTGCTATTACCGGCCAATTGTTTCCATCGAAAGACCTCTCAGCCCAGCTTTCGCATACCCTGCATGTGGGCTGGCTATCACATGAGGGCGAGCTGATTGATGAGGTGGTGGTTTCCCTGTACAGGGGACCGCGGAGTTATACCGGGGAAGATGTGGTGGAAATCAGTTGTCATGGCAGTCCGCTCGTGACCGGCAAGGTGCTCGATGCCTGTATCGCCTGCGGTGCCCGGCTGGCAGCACCGGGGGAATTCACGCAGCGTGCTTTTCTGAACGGCAAGATGGACCTCACCCAGGCCGAGTCGGTAGCCGATATGATTGCGAGCCAGACCGAGGCGCAACGGCATTCGGCCCTGCACCAGCTAAGGGGCGGGTTCCGGCATGACCTGGAGTCCATCCGCGAAAAACTGGTGGAGTTCAGTGCGCTGATGGAACTGGAACTTGATTTTGCCGAAGAGGATGTGGAATTCGCCGACCGGCGCAAGTTCCGGCAGCTGTTGAAAGATGCGCTGGCCAGGGTTCAGGATCTGATTGATTCGTTTCGTTTAGGCAATGCCGTGAGTAATGGAGTGCGCGTGGCTATTGTGGGTCCTCCCAATGCGGGCAAGAGTACCTTGCTGAACACCTTGCTCAACGATGAGCGGGCCATTGTTAGTCCGGTAGCCGGCACCACGCGTGATACGGTGGAGGAGCGCATCAATATCCGTGGTATCCTTTTCCATTTTATTGATACCGCCGGTATCCGCAGCCATGTGCAGGATGAGATCGAGGAGCAGGGTATCCGCCGTTCGCATCATAAAATCACCCAGGCCGATCTGATTATCCTGCTCACCGATCCGGCCGATGTGGCTTCAACCGATGCCTTGTTCCGTCTGGTGGGCGACAAGAAGCATTTGCATGTGGTGAACAAGCTGGACCGGCATCCCGATCTGCCCCGGTTGCCGGGCTGCATCTATATCTCCGCCCGCAACAAGATGGGGATCGACGAACTTATTGATGCCTTATATGAAATAGTCGTTGATACGGATGCGCAATCGTCTTCCACCCTGATTACCAATACGCGCCATCTGCAGCATCTCCGGCAGATTGAAATGCACCTGCAGGCCATCGCTTCGGGGATGGAGCAGGGGTTGAGCACCGACCTGCTGACTCCCGACATCCGGCTCTGCCTGCAGCATATCGGCGAACTGACAGGAACCGTCACCAACGAAAATGTACTGGATTATGTGTTTAGTAAGTTTTGTATCGGAAAGTAACAATCTTTCCTTTGTTTCATAAATGCCTGTTATTGTTAGCTTTTAGCTGATTTATCTTTCTTTTACTTGTTACCCAACTCCACTTTTTTACCCATATCTGTTGCCTCATTGTTGCCCAGATTTGTTGCACATAAATCAGGCAACACTCGGGAGAGAATGTCGGGTCCCCCTTTCTAGTTCACCCTGCCCGGAAGCAGAAAGAAAATTAGTGCGGACAGAGTTGCTGGAGAAAATTGAGGCCAGCAAGCAAAAACATAAGCCGTTATTTACAGTAAAGTCACTTTCGTATCATTGCCGTGATAGTCGTGTCATGCGGTATTCCTGTTCCAATAAAAAACCCGCCCAGGCGGGCAGGTTGTAAATATAAAATTGTACGTTACTTACTTGGCCATGGCATTGATGCGACGGGCAAGTTTGCTTTTCAGGTTGGCGGCCTTGTTTTTGTGGATAGTGCCGCGCTTTGCCAGCTTGTCGATCATGGATGCAACATTGGGCATGGCTTCGGCGGCTTTCTTCTGCGTATCAATCGCCTTGATATCGCGGATTGCGTTACGGGTGGTTTTACCGTAATAACGGTTCCGCTCGTTGCGCTTGCGGCTTTGGCGTACATCTTTTTTGGTTGCTGCGTGGTTGGCCATCTTCTCTTTATTTTGGGGTGCAAATATAGTGCAAAGGCCGTAGAATGAAGTATTTTCTTCCTTTTTATTCTTAAGGAAGGTTTTCGGGAAAAAACTGCATCAATGGGGTACACCTATGGAGGTATCCTTTTCAGGCTGATCCGGGAAGCCGCTGCCTGTTCCCGCCTCCGGTACAGGGGCTTTAGGGTCCCTTTCCCGTTGAAATCACCGATATTTGTTCCCGTTTATGGCAGGCATTCAGGAGCCCTTCCTTCATACGTTCTCCGTTCGGTTTTTGGGCCCATAAATTCTTTTCAGCACGCATATGATGAAAGATTTTCAATATATCACCAGTTCTCACCCCGGGTACATCGAAAACATGTACCGCGACTTTGTCCAGAATCCCGAAAGCATCGATGCCGATTTTCGGAAGTTTTTCGAGGGATTTGATTTTGCCCTTTCTTCAGGAGCATCTGTTACCGCGGCGACTGCTCCGGTTGCTTCCGCCCTGCCCGTAGGGGATGCATCCGCCCTGCTTCGTGAGTTCAGCGTCTATCAGCTGATCATGGCTTATCGTCAGAAAGGTCATCTGGTAGCCAAAACCAATCCCATCCGTCCGCGGAGAGACCGTAAAGCGAATCTGGAACTTTCCAATTTCGGGTTTACCGATGCCGATCTGGATCTTGAATTTGAAGCCGGCCGCTTCGTGCAACTCGGAAAAACCAGCCTTCGCAATATCCTTGCCCATCTGCAACGCTGTTATACCGGCCCTATCGGTGTGGAATTCAGTTCGGTCAACAGCCGTAAAAAAATCGAGTGGTTGACACAGGCGATGGAAAAAGGCGTGCATGAGCCTCTCGGACTTCCGCAACGAAAACGCATCCTCCAGAAACTGAACGAAGGGGTCATGTTCGAAAAATTCCTGCATACCAAATACATCGGCCAGAAGCGGTTTTCCCTGGAAGGCGGTGAAACCACGATCGCCGCGCTGGATGCCATCATCGATACGGCAGCGAACGGCGGGGTGCAGGAAGTGGTGCTGGGCATGGCCCATCGCGGTCGTCTGAATGTGCTGGCCAATATCATGGGTAAAACCTATGAGCAGATCTTCAGTGAATTCGAAGGCAAGTCGATACCCGATACCACCATGGGCAGCGGTGATGTGAAATACCATCTGGGTTACAGCAGCGAAGTGGATACCTTTTCCGGAAAAAAAATCCACCTGAAACTTTGCCCCAACCCTTCACACCTCGAAGCGGTGGATCCGGTTGTGGTCGGCTTCGCCCGCAGCAAGGCCGATGTGCTTTATGCCAGCGATTTCGACAAGATCCTTCCCATACTGATCCACGGCGACTCTTCAGTAGCCGGACAGGGTGTGGTATATGAAGTATTGCAGATGAGCAAGCTGAAAGGCTATTACACGGGAGGCACCATACATTTTGTCATCAACAACCAGATCGGGTTTACCACCGATTTTGCCGATGCCCGCAGCGGCGATTACTGCACCTCGGTAGCGGCCATGGTAAAGGCACCCGTATTCCATGTGAACGGCGACGATCCCGAAGCGGTGGTGAAGGTCGTGCAGCTGGCTACGCAATACCGTCAGGAATTCAATTCCGATATCTTCATCGATATGGTCTGCTACCGCCGTCACGGACACAATGAGGGCGATGAGCCGAAATTCACGCAGCCCCAGCTGTATGCCTTGATTGAAAAGCATCCCGACCCACGAGAAGTGTATACCCGTTACCTCATCGACAACGGGGAACCCGAAGCCCAGTCGCTGGCCCGGGATATGGAAAAGAATTTTGTGGCAGAACTGCAGAAGCGGCTCGATGAAGTGAAGCAGAATCCACTGCCCTATACCTATCAGGCGCCGGAACTCTGGTGGCGTTCGCTGCGCAAAGCTACAGCCGATGATTTTCTGGCTTCACCCGATACGTCAATCAGGGAGACAACTTTTCGTCAGTTGTTCGACGGATTGATGCGCGTGCCCGATGGATTCAAGCCCCTGCGCAAGGTGGAAAAATTATTGCAGGACAAAGTCAAGCTGTTCAATGAAGAACAGAAAGTGGACTGGGCAACAGCCGAGTTGATGGCCTACGGCAGCCTGCTCATTGAAGGAAAGCCGGTTCGTATGAGCGGTCAGGATGTGCAGCGTGGCACATTCAGCCACCGCCATGCGGTTCTGCACGATGAAAAGACGAATGAACCCCACAACCGCCTGAATCATTTTACCGATGATCAGGCCGAATTCCGCATCTACAATTCGTTGCTTAGTGAATACGCCGTGCTGGGTTTTGAATACGGATACGCCATGGCCAATCCTGAAGCGCTGGTTATCTGGGAAGCGCAGTTCGGTGATTTCTGCAATGGTGCGCAAACCATGATCGATCAGTTCATCAGTGCTGCCGAAACCAAGTGGCAGCGGATGAACAGCGTGGTGATGCTGTTGCCGCACGGATATGAAGGACAAGGCCCCGAACACAGTTCGGCCCGGATGGAGCGTTTTCTCCAAATGTGCGCCGAACTGAACATGGTGATCACCAATGTCACCGCGGCATCCAATTTCTTCCACCTGCTGCGCCGTCAGCTGCACTGGCCCTTCCGCAAGCCGTTGGTGAATTTCTCACCCAAGGCCAATCTGCGTCATCCCGGAAGTTATAGCCGCATGGATGCTTTCACATCTGGCGGTTTCCGCGAGGTGATTGATGATGAAACGGTTGAGGCTCCGGAAAATATCAAGCGGGTACTTTTTTGCAGCGGAAAGGTGTTTTTCGACCTGATGGAACGCAAGCAAACCGAAAAGCGCATGGATGTGGCCATTGTACGGGTGGAACAACTCTATCCCCTGCCGCACAAAGCTTTGGGCGAGCTGTATAAGAAATACGGCAAGGCCATCTGGTACTGGGTGCAGGAGGAGCCGCTCAACATGGGTGCTGCCACATTCATGCGTATGAACCTGCAGGGCATCAATTTCTATATGGTGAGCCGGGCTGCCAGTGCGGCTACCGCTTCCGGCTATGGCAAGGTGCATACCCGTGAACAGACCGAGCTGATTGATCTGGCTTTTTCTGCCTGATGCTTAAATCCAACCGGCAATTTTATTTTCAATTCCGATGATCGAATTCATGCGGCGGATTATTGGCATAATCCGGATCGTAGCGCACAAAAAAATAGAGGTAGATGACCCGGCTCAACCTCATCAGCCAGGGTTGCAGCAGCAGGAGCAGTAGCGAGTTGAAGCCCAGCCAGTAAAAAACACGATTGTCTTCCGTTGAAATACCGACAAGGACCCACCAGGCCACAAAGCTGCTAACCGAAACCGCTACAGCAAGGGCATAGCTCACATAACCGGTGCCGTACCAGAATCCCTGTTCAAGATCGTAGCGTTGTTTGCAGATAGTGCATGAATCCGGCATATCGAAAATATGCCTGAGCGAGATCTTGCGATAGGGATTGCCGTGATGGAACATGGCGCCTCTTCTGCATCGCGGGCACTTCATGGTCAGCATGCTCAACAGGTAATTGGATTTTTTCAGGGCGCCGGGCATAGGATCGGAGTTTGGATCTCTGGTTATTTTTTTCGCTCACCGATCTGCTGCCGCCACATCGCATAATACAATCCTTTTTCCCCGAGCAGCTGTTCGTGGCTTCCGGTTTCCACCACGGTTCCTTTTTCAAGTACGTAAATGCGGTCGGCATGCATGATGGTACTCAGCCGGTGTGCGATGAGGATGGTGATTTGTTCCCGGGCCGCTGAAACCGACTTGATGGTATCGGTGATTTCCTCTTCGGTGATGGAATCGAGTGCCGACGTGGCTTCGTCGAACAACAAAACCCTGGGTTTGCGCAGCAGCGCGCGGGCTATGGATAGACGCTGTTTTTCTCCGCCCGAAAGTTTGAGACCGCCTTCACCGATCAGCGCGTCAAGGCCTTTGTCGGCCCGGGCCAGCAGGTTGGAACAGGATGCCTTGTGCAGCACGTCCGTCAGTTCGGCTTCCGTTGCCTCAGGATTGACGAAAAGCAGATTCTCCCGAATGGTGCCGCTGAACAGGTTGGTGTCCTGTGTTACAAAACCGATCTGTTTGCGGAGATCGTCGAAATGGATTTCGTTTTCATCCAGTCCGTTGTAGAGGATGCAGCCTTCCTGCGGGCGGTATAACCCCACCAGCAGTTTCATCAGGGTTGACTTGCCGCTTCCGCTTGGCCCCACAAAGGCGATGGTTTCACCCGATTTCACGGTAAAGCTGATGCCGTCGATGGCTTTGTGGGAAGCCGTCTTGTGTTTGAAACCGACCGAAGAAAATTCCAGGGTATCTACAGGGCCGAGGGCGCTTGGTTTGAGCGGTGTGGGTTCGGGTGCTGTGGACATCAGTTCATGGAAATTGTTGAGCGAGGCTTCGGCTTCGCGGTAGGCGAGGAGGATATTGCCGATTTCCTGCAAGGGGCCGAAGACGAAGAACGAGAAGATCTGCATGGTCACCAGCTGCCCGGCATCCATGGTATTGCCGAAGATCAGCCACATCATGATGAAGAGGATGACCTGGCGTAGCGTGTTCACCAGCGTGCCCTGGATGAAGCTGATGCTCCGGATGCGCTTCACTTTGGTCAGTTCAAGTCCCAGGATCTTGTAGGTGTTGCGGTTCAGCCGTTCCACTTCCTGGGCGGTCAGCCCCAGACTTTTCACCAGCTCGATGTTGCGCAGCGATTCGGTGGTGGAGCCTGCCAGGGCTGTCGTTTTCGAGACGATGTTCTTCTGGATCAGCTTCACTTTTTTGCTCAGCCGGTTGGTGATGAAGGAGAGCACGAAGATGCCGATGAGGTAGGCGAGGGGTACGCGCCAGTTGATAAACAGTACCGCATACACGAAAACAAATACGATGCCCACCAGGATGCCGAACAGGATGTTGATGAAACTGGTCATGAACTTCTCCACATCGGTGCGCACTTTGGTAAGTACCGAAAGGGTTTCGCCGCTGCGCTGGTCTTCGAACTGCTGGTAGGGCAGCTTCATTGCATGCTGCAGCCCTTCGGTGAATACCCGGGCTCCGAATTTCTGGATGACCACATTGAGCAGGTAATCCTGAAAGGCTTTGGCGATGCGGCTGACCATGGCCACCGATATGGAGAAGAGCAGGATATAGCAAACGCCGATCTGCAGATAGGCCTGCCCCTTGCGTTCAATCCAGGCGTAGGACCAGAAAAATGTTTTCCAGTTGAATTTGCCCGGGGCGTCAACGGTCTGGTGTTCGTTGGCCAGATTCACCAGTTTGCCGAAGAGGATGGGGTCGATGAGGGAGAAACTGGTATTGATGGCTGCCAGCAAAAGGAGAAGCATGATCATCCACTTATGGGGTTGCAGGTAGCGTAGCAATATTTTCATAAGAGCTTCGTATTGTTTAGTTGCTGTTTTGTGTATTCCCTGTTGCAGGTTGCCCTAATTTTTCTTCCGGAATTTTTCTTTGACTGATGAAGGGAATCAGGGCAGCGTTTTTTGCAGCGGCGCAAAGTTCGGGCTTTTGTCGGAGTCGATCACTTCAAGCTTACTCTTTATGGTGAACAATGCTTTGCAAAAAGGCGTTCATAAAACGCCTCATAGGGTTGGGGATATTTCATCAGAAAACCTGCCTGCGCTTTTTTTCCGAGTTCTTCCCAGTATTGCCGGTTTTTCCAGGCGCGTTCCAGTACTTCATCAATACCGTTGATGCTGACCTCACCGGCCAGGTATCCGTTTTCTCCATCGCTGATCCATACCGGCATATCGCCCACCCGGCTTACCGCACAGGGCCTACCCATGCTCATGGCTTCGGTGACGCTCAGGGGCATGGAGTCGATATGCGTGATATGCAGCAGCAGGTGCGTATTGCGATAAGCTACCGCAGTATCCCGGGTATGGCCCATCAGGAAAATTTTTTCCGAGATTTTGTTTTTTGCGATAAGTTGTTCAAGCAAGGACCGGTCGTTTCCTGCACCGTAAATCCGGAGTTCCCAGTTTCTTTCCCGCCATTTGGGTGCGGAAAGGGTTTGTATGAGCAGATCCTGCGCCTTTCGCTCTATATCCAGTTGCGCCATTACGGTAAAAACAAGGTTGCCGTTATGCAACCCCGGCCAGGTTGCGGGTTCGGTCATCAGGGGAATCATCAGGGGGTTGATCATCACTTCCTTCCGCTGCAGGGGGAAGCCGCCCAGGGTTTCAATCGCATCAAGGGTTCGACGGGCATCGGCCATATTGAGCCGGGCATCTGTGGTCCACTGACGCAGCCGGAACTTTCGGCTTTTTTTCAACGTAATGGCTTCATTATAGTTATGGCTGATCAGAATGTAGGGGCCCATTTGTTTCCGCATCCCGTGAAAAGGAGCATAGGTAATATCCAGAAATCCACCCTGGCTGATGATGGTGAGGTCGAACTTTTTTTCCCTGAGCAATTGCCGGAGCTGTTCCACTGCCTTTCGTTTAAAAACGAACCGCTTTAAAAAACCTGAAACAGTTTTGTAATTACTGAGTGCGGTGATGGTGCATCCGGCTTTTTCCAATTGTTCAATCCGATCCGATTTTCCGGAAGGCCATCCATAAAAAATGCAGTGCACGTTGTAGCCCTGATGCGGCAGATGGCAGGCAAGCCGGAACCAGGCTTCCTCGCTTCCTCCCCAGGGGTCACCGTTCATGGTGGAAAGAAACAGTATCGATGGTTGATGTGATGGCTTCATGTTTTCTTCTCGCCGACGATCAGGTAGTTCAATGTCCAGATATCGTCAAAGTATTTCCTATCCGTCCAAACGGCCAGTTTATTAATGAGCTGGCAGAGCCTGAGTTCAATGAAAATGAATTTGACGATTTTCGAACGGATACTTTTCCGCCGGAACCCCGAGTACACGCTGTTGATCATCATCTGGAAGGTGGCCGCCCATTTTCCGCCATTGGCTTTAAGTTCCAGTACCGTGAAGCCGTTTTCCGCAAACAGTTGGCGCAGGCCGTGGCGGCTGATGCGGAAAAAATCGTAGGGTTCTTCGTGCAGTTCCCAGCAGAAGGGAACGGTCAGGATCAGCTTGCCGCCCGGTTTCAACACCCGGCAAGCCTCACGGATTACGGCATCATGGTCGAACACATGTTCCAGCACCTGGGTACAGAGGGCCGTGTCGAAGCTGTTGTCGGGAAAGGATAGTGCGGTAGCCGGACAGAGTACATCGGCTTTTGATCCGTCGCTCTGCACCATGTCGCAACCCACCGATCCGCTGGTCAGCGGTTCATACCAGACGGAATAGGGTTTGTTTCCGCAGCCGATATCTAGCAGTTTGCCACTTGCATATTTCCTGATCGCCTGCTCGATGTCGCGCAAAAGAAAATACAGGTGGATGTAATACTGTTCCTTCGATCTGATCTGTACGCTGCTGCGCCGGGGCAGGTTCCGTGCTCTCATAAAAATTAAAGGTAGGCATTTGCCGGTAAGCTGCTTCCCGGTTGTCGGATGAGCATATCCTCAGCCCTTCCGCAATGCCCTGATTCTTTTATCCTACTTTTGATTCATGTCGCGTTTCGTTGAACTGCTTTTTTACCGGGGAATTACCGAGGCGGCAAGCCTATACACACAGTTGAAGCTCGGTCGCTACGCGCGTTTACGGGTACCCGGACTGAAGGCACCCGTCGCCATCCGCAACAACCCGAGCGATTACGCCACATTTCGCGAGGTACTGGTCCGCGAAGATTATGGCTTGCCGGCAGGGTTTGTTCCTGAAACCATACTTGATGCGGGGGCGAATATCGGGTTGACTAGCGTTTTTCTGGCCAGCCGTTTTCCCGCTGCCCAACTTGTATCCGTGGAGCCGGATGAAGGGAATTTTTCGCAGCTGAAATTGAATGCCCGAGCTTATCCCAACATCCATCCCGTACGGGCAGGAATCTGGCCCCGGTCCTGTTTGCTCAAACTGGTCGATACCGGAGAGGGACACAACGCCTACCAGGTAAGGGAAATTCCTTCAGGAACCGAAGAAGGATTAAATGCTATAAGTCCGCGCAATATCATGGATGAAAGGGGCTGGGCCAGTATCGATTTGCTCAAAGTGGATATCGAGGGCGCCGAGCTGGAACTTTTTCGTTCGGAAGTTGAAGGTTGGTTGCCTCATACCCGTATACTCTTTGTGGAAACGCATGACCGGATGCGGCCGGGTTGTGCACAGGCGCTTTTTTCGGCGTTGAAAGAATACGCTTACAGTTGTACCGTCAGCGGAGAGAACTTTCTCATCGAAAATCACTCCTTTCGTCCGCTGCTTCGCGGAAATTGATTCAGTTTCCAATCACCGTTGCCTATTCATTTTTCCGGTAGGAAAAAATGGGACTTTCGCTCAACTGTTCGGGCTGATAAATCAACCGGGGTGCACTGATAAAACCCCGGAGCCTGCCATCGGTAACCTGATGCGCTACCAGATGATCGGCAACAAAACGAACGGGCTGCTGGGCGCGCAATAAGGATTCGGCTGCGTGTCGGCTTACTGCATAGGCATGCAGGCAATCGTGGAAACCGGCCGTATGCAGATGCGGCGACCATGCCCGGGGATAAAACTGCCGCAGTGTTTCAGCTGCGTATTGTTTTCTCAGTCCGAGTTTTTGTAGCAGCAGATAAAAATTCTTTTTCAGAAACCAGAAACCGGGTTCCTCCATCCTTTTGTCGAAACCCAGGTACCAGACATCCCAGTCTGAGGGAAGCTCGCTGAACATGGTTTCCAGCAATCCAATCTTGTTGTCGTCCACCACAAAGTCATCTTCCAGGATAAGGACATGCTTCCAGTTGTTTTTCAGCATGGTTTCATAGGCCAGCCGGTGACTGAGGGAAACGGCCACTTCACCCGGTTGAATCGTCTTGCCTACGGGATGATTACGGCGTGATGCGGCAGGATCTACCTGACCGCTAAAAGTGGCATCATTGGTTTCGAGGGTGCGTTTGTCCACAGCCCAGATCCAGTCGAAGCTACCGGGGGCAAGTTGTTTTTTTACCGATGCCTGCCTGTCGGTTGCCCGTGATAAGCTGATGACCAGTACCCGGTCGAAAAACCGGCTGAAGTCATATGGCGGTTGGGTCTTCATGTATTTCTGATTCATCCTGACCCTTCAAAGTTAGCTTACCCGCCCCAACCTTCACGGTCAAGGCTTCGGTACTGAATGGCTTCAGCGATGTGTTCGGCCCTGATAGCGTCGCTGGAAGCCAGATCGGCGATAGTTCGGCTCACTTTAAGGATCCGGTCGTAAGCTCTGGCGGAAAGATTCAGTTTTTCCATAGCGGTCTTGAGCAACTGCTGGCTGGGCGCATCGATGCGGCAGACTTCTTTCAGTAACCGGCTGCTCATCTGCGCATTGGCATAGATGCCCGAGCCTTCCTCAAAACGACTGCTTTGGATGATGCGGGCACGGACAACCCGCTTGCGGATGTCCTCGCTTTTTTCAAAATGCCTTGCCGATGAAAGTTCGCTGAAAGCCACCGGAGTCACTTCCACATGCAGGTCGATGCGGTCGAGCAGGGGGCCTGAAATCTTGTTCAGGTATTTTTGCGCAGCGCCGGGCGGGCAGCTGCATTCTTTTTCGGGATGATTGAAAAATCCGCAGGGGCAGGGGTTCATGCTGGCGATCAGCATGAAGCTGGCCGGAAAATCCAGGGCGATCTTCGCGCGGCTGATGGTCACTTTCCGTTCTTCCATAGGCTGTCGCATGACTTCAAGTACGGTGCGTTTGAATTCAGGCAGTTCATCGAGAAACAATACACCATGATGGGCCAGTGAAATTTCTCCCGGTTGTGGATTGCCACCCCCACCGACTAAAGCCACATCCGAAATCGTGTGGTGCGGGGCGCGGAACGGTCTTCTGGAAATCAGGGTGGCATTTTCCGGTAGCTTTCCGGCCACACTGTGTATTTTGGTTGTTTCCAAAGCTTCCTGCAGATTCAACGGCGGTAGAATCGTCGGCAGTCTTTTGGCCAGCATGGTCTTACCAGCTCCAGGTGGTCCGATGAGGATGGCATTATGCCCACCGGCTGCTGCAATTTCCAGTGCCCGTTTGATGTTCTCCTGTCCTTTTACTTCGCTGAAGTCGATATCGAACTCGCTTTGTGCGCGGGCGAATTCCTCACGGGTATCCACTACTGTGGGTAGAAGCAGGCTTGGGTCATCAAAAAAACCAATCAGTTCCTTCAGGCTACCTACGCCGAATACGCTGAGCTTATCCACCATCGCCGCTTCCCGGGCGTTTTGCCGCGGCACAATCAGTCCGCGGAATCCTTCCCTGCGCGCCTGGATGGCAATGGGCAGGGCGCCCTTGATGGGCCGCACCTCTCCGTCGAGACTCAGCTCGCCCATGATCAGATAATTGCCAATGATATCGGCACTATTGATCTGGCAGCTGGCTGCAAGTGTGCCGATTGCGATGGGCAGATCGAATGCCGTTCCGCTTTTTCGTATATCTGCCGGAGCAAGGTTCACAATGAGCCGGGTACGCGGCATATAATACCCGTTGCTTTTCATGGCGCTTTCCACACGTAACATGCTTTCCTTTACCGCACTGTCGGGCAGCCCCACGATGATGGCGTCTGATTTTCCCTGATTGTTGATGTTCACTTCAACGGCGATGGTGATGGCTTCCACGCCGAATACCGCGCTTCCGAATGTTTTTACCAGCATGTCGATCGGTTTATCCGTGCTGTGGGTAAGTTGGCAGCCGGGCGGTAAAATTATCGGGACAAAGAAGTGGAGACTGGGTGTTTTTCCCCTCCAAACCTGTTTTTTTCAACAGCGGCTGACATAGGATCCTATTTCCACCTGCTGGTCACGATGCTCCAGCTGCATCAGCGGTACGCGCCCGTAATAGGAGGCCCAGATGCTGAAGGTACTGGGCGGACCCAGGATGGCATCGCAGGCGGCAAGCAGATACATATCGGTGATGAAATGCCTTTTTGCAAAGCGGATGGATAGACTTTCAGGGAACAGGGCAAGATTCACTTCGTCATTTGAACAGATGATGAAAACGCATTTTTTTCCATCACGGGAATAACGATTTTCGAGCTGCGCCATTTTTTCGGCATACACTTGGTCAGTAAAAAAGAATTGTCCATTTGCAAAGCGGGCATAATCCCCCCTTCGAATATGTACGCCGATAAGCAGGTTGCCCGCTTCACGGGCTTTTTGTATTTCTGCGTCCACTGCAATGCGAAACTGGCTTACGGGGGTGAAGTAGGCACGGATTTCCGCATGATATTTTTCGATATGCCGGTGGTCGCGGAACAGCCAGCCTTGCACGATGGTCTTGTTATTCTTTGCATCCTGAATAAAGCCTGTATCGTTCAGGTCGAAGTTATTTTGATTCCGGTCATGCGTTTTGAAAATCCGGTACAGCCGGTAGAATCTGTTGCGTTGTGTGATTCCGTGGGTGATGTCGGTCCAGCCCCTGCGGATCAGGCTGAACAGCTTGTCGATGCGCGGGTTTCCCCATCGGAATACGGTGATGTTTTTGTTACGGGCGACAGAACTTCCTTCGAAATAGGGGGTGTATTCATTGAATTCCGGATTATAAAGGGCGTAGCCGTATTCGAGGCTGTTGGCCATGAAATGTGCGAACAGCAGCATGCGGTTGCCCAGTTGACCTCCCTTATAATTGATGATGACCATGAAATGCGTGTTGGTTTCCGCTAACCCAGTTCCTGCATATCCACCAGCTTTTTATAAAAGCCGTCCTTACCGATCAGGGTTTCGTGGGTACCGCGTTCGTTGATCTCCCCTTTTTGCAGTACGATGATTTCATCGGCATTGCGGATGGTGCTGAGCCGGTGGGCGATGATCAGCGTGGTGCGGTCTTTCATCAGTTTTTCAATCGCGTCCTGTACAAGCCTTTCGCTTTCCGTGTCGAGTGAGGAAGTGGCTTCATCGAGAATCAGGATCGGCGGATTGCGCAGTACGGCCCGGGCAATGGTGAGCCGTTGGCGTTCACCGCCGCTGAGCTTGTTGCCCCGGTCGCCGATATTGGTATTGTAACCCTGCTCCTTGGCGGTGATGAATGTATGGGCATTGGCAATTTTAGCCGCTTCCGCAATCGCCTCGGGTCCGGCTGTTTCTTCGCCCAGTGCGATATTGGCGGCAATCGTATCGTTGAACAGCACGGGTTCCTGGGTGACAAAGCCCATATGTTTCCGCAATGAGGCGATCGTGTATTCTTTGATGTTGATGCCGTCGATCAATACGGCGCCGCTGCTCACATCGTGGAAGCGTGGGATCAGGTCGGCCAGGGTTGATTTTCCTGAACCGGAAGAACCAACCAGTGCGATGGTCTTGCCTTTGCGCAGGGTAAGGTTGATGTTTTTGAGTGCTTCCTTCCCTTCGTAACTGAAACATACATCGCGCAGCTCGATGCAGTCGTTGAACTGCTCCAGTGTTGCCGCATTTTCCTTCTCGCGGATGCCGTTCGGCGCATGCAGAATTTCCTCGATTCTTCCGATGGCTCCCAGTCCTTTTTTGATATTGGATACGGTGGATGCCAGATTTTTCGATGGGTTGATCATCATCGCAAAGCAGAGGATGAACGAAACAAGGTCGCCGCTGCCCAGGGGATTGGCATTGCTGAACACCATCCTGCCTCCGACATAGAGGATAAAGCAGAGTACAACCACACCCAGCACTTCCGTGAGCGGGCTGGCCAGGTCGCGGCGCAAGGTCATGCGGTTGAGAATGTCGAAGAGCTTATGGTCGCCTTCCCTGAATTTGCGCATCATGGACGATTCGGCACGGAATGCCTTGATGATCTTGATGCCCCCCAGCGTTTCTTCAACATGGGCCAGGTTTTCCCCGGCGGCCCTTGAAAAATCGCCCGACTGTTTTTTGAGTCGCTTGCTGATGCGCCCGATGATGAGTGCAGTAACCGGAAGCAGCACCAGTAGGAAGAGCGAGAGTTGCGGGCTCAGGTAGACCAGATAGCCCAGAAAGGCGAGGATGGTGAGCGGATCCTTGATCAGACCTTCAAGCGCCATCACGATGGAGCCCTGCACTTCGCCCACATCGCCGATCATGCGGTTCATGATATCGCCCTTCCGCTGCTCGCTGTAAAAACTGATGGGCAGCTGAAGGATCTTGTCGTACAGTTTTGTCCGGAAGCCCGACAGGATCTTGTTCCGCACGGGTGTGGAGATGTAAAAGGAAAGATAGAGGAAGATATTCTTGAGCAGGGTGGCCGAGGCAATGATGCCGCATACAAGGGCCAGCGCCTTCGATTTGTCGGTTTTTGCCAGGGACTCCACAAAATGCCTGGCGGCTTCCACCATGCCGCCGCGCTGGGGCAGCGTTGCCGTATTCACGTCAAAAAGGATGTTCATGAACGGGCCGAGCATGCCGATGGAAAGCAGGGAGAACAGGGTTCCGAGCAGGGTGAACAGGATGTACAGCACCAGTTTGTCTTTCGGGATATGTATGTATCGGAAAATGCGGAAGAAATTGTTCATGGATGTCTGGCTGTGCCGCGGTTGAACCAGGGCAAATGTACAAGCAAAAAACGGGGTTGGGCTTGCTTACCCTTATGGAGACTCACTGCAAGCGGTCGAGGAGGTCAACCACGCCTTCGTTTTGCAGGATCAGGAATCCGAAGCGGTCGTTGCTTACGCCCTCGCGCAGGTGATAGCTGAACCGGAGTTTGCCTTCGGTTGATGTGGTTTCAAAATAACAGAAGCGGATGTTGCTGTGTTTTTGCAGCGGTTCTGCGATTTCGTAAAGGTGTGTGGATACGATGAAGGCTGAGCGTCGCATGCGCAGTAGCCCGTTGATGACGGCCAGTGAGCATTTCATGGCATCCTGTATGTTGGTGCCTTTGAACATTTCGTCGGCCAGAATCATCCAGGGTTGCCCGTCGTTGATTTTTTGCAGGGTCGATTTGATGCGCAGGACTTCACTGAGGAAATAGCTTTCCCCCTTGCGGATGTTGTCGGAATTGCTGATGTTGCTGAGCAAACCGCCGAAGCAGCTGAGTTTCATGGATCCGGCAGGAACGCCCATCCCGGCATGGGCAAGAAATACGGCCAGTCCCACGGCACGGATGAAGGTGCTTTTTCCGGCCATATTGGCTCCGGTGAGAAAGAGGAAATTCATTTCGGGGTTGATATCGACATCGCAGGTAACGGCCTGTTCCAGAAAAGGATGGTAGAGTTTTTCGGCCCGGATCAGCGGCGCAGTTGTTTCATTGAATTCAGGGAATACCCAGTTCTTTTTGACGATGGCCAGTGCCATGCTGCGCAATGCATCCAGTTCAAAGAACAGATGCAGCAGGCGTTGCATTTGCTGTTTGTAACGGTAGCGCAGAAAATGGGCGATGCGCAGTTGACGGTTCGGGGCCAGCGCAATGAAGGATTTTTTTTCACGAACCACTGCCAGCCCCGATTCATTCAGGAGGGATGCGATTTCATCAGCAAGATTTTTTAGAGGTGCCGGAATCATTGACATACTGCCGGTCCACTCTGTAAAGCGCTGCATATCGTTCAGAAAATCGAGCGCATGTGTTGCCGAGTATTTCACAAAGGAATGGTCGGCCCGGTGAAACCAGCGGTAGGCCAGTACCCCTGTGGTTCCCGGGTTTTCAGGTATGGGATCGATGGTGGCACCGTAGAATTTTTCGATGACCAGCACCGTTCCGTTTGAAATGGCGGTGGGCCAGTTTGTGGCATGGACGGCCAGCATTTTCAGACTATCCTGTCTTTCGGTGATTTTCCGGATACCGTCCAGTGGCTGCAATATGATTTCTTTCAGCCGTTCTTTTCCGCCCGAACTGATGCATAGATCGATATGGTCGAGCAGCGAGAAATCATCGGCGCCAGGCAGTACAGACAATTCCCGGAGTGTGGTCTGATCGGTTTCCATCAAATTCGTTTATGCCGGCGATATAATTGGATCGCGTAATCAACGGTCGAAGCGGAGCCGCATGCCTTTTCGGCTTTCATCCCAGCAGATGCTGCCATCAGCCTGTTTATCAAAAACACAATGCCCGTTCACAAAGGTTTTCTCAATGGTAGCCGGCATAACCATTCCTTCAAGCGGGCTCCATCCGCATTTATACAGGATGTTCTGCCGGGTGATTTTTTCCGGACGGTTCAGATCAACCATTACAAGGTCGGCATGATAGCCTTCGCGGATGAAACCCCGTTCCGCAACCCGGTACCCGACAGCCACTGCATGGCACATTTTTTCCACGATCTGTTCGAGGCTGACCTGTCCTGATCGGAAGTAGTGCAGCATGAGTTGCAGTCCGTGCTGCACCAGCGGCAGTCCGCTATGCGCTTGATCAAAAGGTACTTCTTTCTCCGTCAACAGATGCGGGGCGTGGTCGGTGGCGATGGAATCGATGCGGTTGTCGTTCACCGCCTTCCACAGGGCGGCCTTATGCCTCGCTTCCTTGATGGGCGGGTTGCATTTGATCTTGTTGCCCTGCGCGGCGTAATCGTTGCTGCTGAAGTGGAGGTGGTGCACGCAGGCTTCGGCGGTGATACGTTTTTCTGCCAGCGGCATCCAATTGGAAAAAAGCTGCAGCTCCTTCTCAGTGGTGATGTGGAGGATGTGCAGGCGGCTGTTATATTTCTTGGCAAGTTGTATGGCCAGCAGCGAAGAAAGGTAGCAGGCTTCCTCATCCTTGTAAACAGGATAATCTTCCAGGGTAAGTGCCCTGCCTCCGGCTGTGAGCCGTTCATAGTTTTGGCGCATCCTCCGTTCATCTTCACAGTGGGTGGCAATCAGCAGTTCGCTTTCGCGGAACAGTTTTTCGAGCGTTACGGGATTGTCGAGCAGGAGGTCGCCGGTGGAGGAACCCATGAAGATCTTGATGCCGCAGATGTTCTTTCTGTCTTCATTCAGGCGCAGCACGTCATCGGCATTGCCATTGCAGGTGCCCATGTAAAAGGAATAATTGGCCAGTGCCGATTGTGCGGCGCGATTGTATTTGTCTTCCAGCAGTTCGCGTGAAAATGCGGGCGGCAGGGTATTGGGCATTTCCATGAAAGAGGTGACGCCTCCGGCTACGGCTGCTTTCGACTCGGAATACAGGGTGCCCTTCTGCGTTAGTCCGGGTTCCCGGAAATGTACATGGTTGTCGATGATGCCGGGAAGCAGATGCTTGCCGGTTCCATTGATGATGTTGCATGCGCCGGTTACCGAAAGGTCTGTACCGATCTTTTCGATACGGCCATTTGCAACAAGCAGATCGGTGGTGGCTATTTTCCCTTCGTTCACCACCTGTATGGATTTAAACAGATATTTTTGCATGGCTTCTAATTTCCTAATCAATAACGGACTGATGCAAATTATCAAAAGCGCCCTCATCCTCCTTTTTTTTGTTTCCCCGATTTGGTCCCTGGCCCAGACCACCTACCTGCAGCAGGGTGATAAGGCTTATCATTTCATCGACCGGATGGAGATCAAGGGCAAGGACAATACCGGACTCAATTTTTCCGGAATCAAGCCCTACAGCCGTAAGTCGGTTGTGGAGGAAATGACCTTGTTCGACAGCGCCCGCATGGATTTCGGGGGTAATGTGCCCGAACGGTTCAAGCCCTGGGCCGGAATCCGCTTCACGTCCATCGATGAATTCAATTACAACAGCTTCCGGATGAACAACACCGAGTGGGCGCCCGGCGACCATTCGTCTTTCAAGAGCCGCAA
This sequence comes from uncultured Ferruginibacter sp., assembly GCA_964655055.1. Lineage (GTDB taxonomy): Bacteria > Bacteroidota > Bacteroidia > Chitinophagales > Chitinophagaceae > Ferruginibacter. The sequence goes on along the minus strand of CAZZLI010000011.1, from coordinate 17,800 downwards.
GCCTGTCTTCAATACCTTTTATACCACCAAGCCGAACCTGCTTGAGGTGAACAAGAAGGATTTTTTTCTGGCAGTGAATCCGGTGCTGAATCTCACCTTTGGCCGTGAAAGCGGCAATGATCGTGATATCTTCCTCAATACCCGGGGCATCACCGCCCGGGGGCTGATTGCCCGCAAAATCGGGTTTTCAACCACACTTACCGAGAACCAGGAGCGGGGCCCCGGCTATTTCATGAATCTGGTGAATGTCAAACGTGCTGTTCCGGGTGTAGGTTTTTACAAGGGATTCAAGGGCTCTGCTGTCGATTATTTCGACGCCCGCGGCTATGTGACCTTCAATGCCACCAAATACATCGACATCCAGTTCGGGCACGATAAGAATTTCTGGGGCAACGGCTATCGTAGTCTGATTCTGAGTGATTGGGGCAATAGTTATCTGTTCCTGAAACTGAACACCCGAATCTGGAAGCTGAATTACCAGAACCTATTCATGGAGCTGATGCCCACCTTCATCAAAACCAGGGATGATGTGCTGAGCCGCAAGTACCAGACCATGCATCACCTGAGCTTCAACATTTCGAAGTCACTCAATGTAGGGGTATTTGAAGCCGTTACTTTCGGCCGCAAGGACCATTTCGATTTCCAGTACCTGAACCCCATCATCTTCCTGCGCTTCGTGGAGGGTTCGGTGGGCAGTCCCGACAAGGCGCGGGTGGGCCTTGATTTCAAATACAACATGGCCCGAAAATTCCAGTTTTACGGACAGTTCCTGCTTGAAGAGTTTGTGCTCAACAAGCTGCGTAACGATCCCAACAATTATGTGAACAAATACGGGTATCAGCTCGGTGCAAAATATATTGATGCGTTCAATGTGCCCAACCTCGACATCCAGGTGGAATGCAACCGCGTTCGGCCTTTCGTGTACTCGCACCGCGATTCCGTATCGAACTACACGCACTATAACCAGATTATGGCGCATCCGCTGGGCGCCAATTTCCAGGAGTTCATCGGCATCGTTCGATACCAGCCCATGCCCAGGCTCTACATCAACGCCCGCATGATTTATTATTATCAGGGACTCGACAGTGCCGGTTTCAATTTCGGCGCTGATCCTTTCCGGTTGTATAATGTGGGTAAACCGCTTGTGAATCCCGGTGATCCGACATCGCTTCAGCGCGAAAGCGGGTACAGCGTTGGCAGTGGCGACCGGGCCAGCTGCTTCAATGCCATCCTTCAGGCTTCTTATGAAATCCGGGAGAATATTTATTTCGACCTGAACTTCCAGCAGCGCAACTTCAGCCGCGCCAGTGTTGCCAGCAATACGTCCAATACGCTGATCACCGCAGGCATCCGGATGAACATCGCCCGCAGGGAGTATGATTTTTAGTATTCGGGTAAACTATTCCACCGTTAAGGAAATCGAAATCATCCGCGAGTAGATCTGATCAACGTTGCTCGAAAATTTCATTTCGGGGCTGCGGCTGTGCAGGTTCGACATGCCCCAGTTCACCCGCAGTTCGGGAGAGAGTACGAAATAGGGGAAGTAGATGTGGAAACCCAGACCCGCTTCCACGCTGTAATCGAAAGGTTTCAGTTTGATCAGTTGTTCGGCATTCCGCTTGTTGGCATTGGAGGCCAGATCGTAGTCCAGCCTTCCCCCGGCCAGCGTGTATACTTTCATGTTACCGATTCGGTCGCTGCTGAACTTGAGCATCAACGGCAGGCTCAGGGTTATGGACTGTACTTTTTTGAGGGTGATCTTGCTTTCTCCCGCAATCGGATCGAAAGGATTGAGCGCGTACTCGAACGCTTTTTCGCTGAAGGTAAGGTTGAGCGGATAGGTGCGGATATCGAAATGCTCGCTCAGGTTCAGGTTTACCAGCCAGGCCAGGTTGATGCCGGAACTGTTGATGCTCTCGATCACATTGACGCTGTCGTTGAGCAGCGGATTCAGGAACCGGGGATGATGGGTGAAACTGAAGTGCGAGGTGTTGATGCCGATGTTGATGCCGAAATGATAGAGCTTGTTGTCGTGCTCGGTCATATTCAGCTGCGAACGGAACTGCCCGATCCCGGCGAGGGGACAAAGCAGAAGCAGCCCGAGTACGCCGCGCATTATTTTCTTCCGCAGTAAATGCTGCATATGCCTAAGTGCTGGGGTTTGCAATAGGTTTCTGAATAACCCAACCGGTCTAAAATGGAGGTAAAATTCTTTCCTTCGGGAAAATGTTTGATGGATTGGTTCAGGTATTGGTAAGCGCTGCGGTTTTTAGAAAACAGTTTGCCGATGGCCGGGGTGAATACATCCATATAAAATCCGTAAAGCTGCCGGATGCCTGTTCCCCGGGGTTTGCTGAATTCGAGTACGAGCAGTTTGCCGCCGGGTTTCAGCACCCGATGAATTTCCTTCAGCCCGTTTTCGAGGTGCTGGAAATTGCGGACGCCGAAGGCCACCATTACGGCATCAAACGTGTTGTCGGGGGCCTTTATTGTTTCCGCATCGCCGCTCACAAGGTTGATGGTGCCCGATAGGCCCAGCCGTTCAATTTTTTTACGGCCGATATCGAGCATACCCTCACTGATGTCCATGCCGGTGATTTTTTCCGGCTTCAGCATTTTTTCGGCAAGAATAGCCATATCGCCGGTACCGGTTGCCATATCGAGCAGGTGCCTGGGGTGATCCGCCGCCAGTTCGCGGATGGCGTTTTTGCGCCATTTCATATCGATGCCGGCACTGAGGAAACGGTTCAGGAAATCGTAGCGGTGGGCGATGGAATCGAACATATCGGCCACCTGAATTTTTTTCGGGGCAGCCGACCCTTCAAAGGGAACCACATTATCGTGCGCATATCCGCTCATGGGCTACAAAGATAGAAGGTTTGATCCTAGGGGGTGGTTCTGTTCAACATCTTAACAAGGTTTTTGGTGATCGTAGCGTACCGTCGTTAAGGAATATCTTTGCTCCGTGATTATTCAGTCGGCCCGATATCTTACCAGCAGCCCCGCGTTTGACAAATGCCCGCCCCCCGACCGGCCCGAATATGCCTTTATCGGCAGAAGCAATGTGGGCAAGTCGTCGCTGATCAACATGCTTTGCAACAACGACAAGCTGGCCAAAACCTCGGGCACTCCGGGCAAGACCCAGCTCATCAATCATTTCGACATCCTCAGTGTTTCCGAAGTTGAAGCGAAAAAAACGGTGACGAACAAGTGGTATCTGGTCGATCTGCCCGGTTACGGTTTCGCCAAGGTGAGCCAGAGCAGCCGGCGCCGCTGGGAGCAGATGATCGAGGGGTATCTGCGCAAGCGTTCCAATCTTGACATGGTATTCGTTCTGATCGATTCCCGGCATAAGCCGCAGAAAATCGATCTGGATTTCATCAATCAACTCGATCGCTGGGAGTTACCCATTACGCTGGTATTCACCAAATCCGACAAGGAGAAACAGGCGGTGGTTGCCGGCAATGTGAACCAGTTTCTGGATGCCTTGCGCAAGACCTGGCAGTTCCTGCCCCGGCATTTTGTAACCAGCGCGCAGAAGAAAACGGGTCGCGACAAACTGCTGCAGTTCATCGGGGAGATGAATAACGGGGAAGATTAGTCAGGATTTCGAAAACAGCCTCAATCAATTCACCGCCTTGTTGGCACAACTGCTGCTGGCAAAGGCTTCCGGCTTGGCCTTGAAGGCGAAGCCCATGCCCAGGATGTAGCCCATGGCTTCCCGCAGCGCTTCGTTGCTTTTGAAATTCGGATTGGTGTTGATGTCGGCATGCACTTCCATATCCACATCATAGAGCGTGAACAGGTCGCAGAGCGCGTAGGCGATTTCGATGCTCTTGGCCACTTCCACCAGCATACGTTCCTTGATGCTGTGTTGCTGGGTGGTTTTTTCGTTGTGGATGAACATGAATCCGCCCCGGCCTTCCCGCAAAAACACGATGACGGTGGCAAACTCGGTTTCGCGGCCCTTGACCTGGCTGTCGGTACCGATGCAGACTTTAAGCCGGTTGCCGGCTTCGGTTTCACGTTGGATGGCTTGTTCCACCGCCTCCTTGATGGGCAGCTCTATGGGGTCACCGTTGAATTTTCTCCAGAGCATAAGCAGAGGGTTTGTTAAAGCTAAGGAATAAAAGGCGTCTCCCAAAAGGCTTCATTCAAATTTAACACCGATTGGATATCTGTAATGCACCAATTTCATCGGCACAAACAGCTATCACATCGTGACTATTCGGGGGGGGCTAATAGTAACGTCACTTTCGTGTGACATCGGTCCGGATGAACTTGTCAGAAAGAAAACTTGTGATACGAATCCGGGTGTTTCGTGAAAACAGCGTTCTGAACTGAATTGTTTCCACATCCATTTTCCTGACATTTCTGTGATAAAACTTGTTTTTCGCCTTTCGAACTTTGCGCCCCGATGCGGAAAACGATCTGTTCCTTTCTGTTGATTTTTTCCTTCTGCCCCCTGCTGCAACCGTTGCAGGCACAGGACACGCTGCGCATGGATGACGTCGTTATCACTGCTACGCGCACCGAACGCAAGCTGAGTGCGATTACCCTGCCGGCCACCCTTGTCAATGCCCGTCAAATCAGGCTTTCCGGCGCCCTGCGGTTGAATGAAGTATTGCAGGAACAAACCGGGCTCATGCTCACTTCTGGCACCGGTAGTGCGGCTGTCGGGGGCGGTGTTTTCGGCAATGGCATACAGATGCAGGGGCTTTCGCCCGACCATACGCTGATCTTGCTCGACGGAGAACCGCTTACCGGAAGGCAGGGCGGTGTTATCGACCTTTCGCGGTTTACCACCGCCAATATCCGGCAGATAGAGATCATCAAGGGGCCCTCGTCGAGCCTTTACGGTAGCGAGGCGCTCGGTGGCGTGGTGAATATCATCAGCAGGATGCCGGCGGGAAACGGTTGGAATGGCAGCCTGCGTGTGGGATCATTCCGCTCGGCAGACGCATCACTCGAAGGAAGAATCCAGAAAAACAAACTTGCGCTTTCGGTATTTGCCAACCGCAATAGCAGTCAGGGCTATCGCCTCAACACCGATCGTCCCGAGCGTACCGTCGATCCCTATTTCAGTTACACCGGGCAGCTGCGTTTCCGTTACGATTTTTCCCCCACTACCCGATTGATTGCCGGTATGCGGGCCTTTTACGGGGTGCAGGACAGTTATTATGCGCTCAACAGTCCCGTTATCAACGTGGGCGGCAGGGGTATTACAGCCGATTACAACATCAATCCGGTGCTTTACCATCGCATCAGCAGCAATATCAACACCCAGCTTCGCCTTTATGCCAGCCATTATGAATACCGCCAGCATCTCGACAGCCTCGTCAACGGGAAGGGCTATTACAACGATTTTTTCCGGCAGTTCTTTTTCCGCGCCGAAAACCAGACGGACATTGCCGTAGGAAAGGACCATCAGCTGACTGTCGGTGGAGGATATACTTTTCAGCAGGTGAACACCAGCCGGTACGCAGGATCCCGGCAACAGCAGATGCTGCATGCTTTTGTACAGGATGAATGGACTGTCGTAAAGCGCCTCACATTGATTCCGGGATTCCGCTTCGATTACAACTCGGCCTTTGCGCCCCGCCTCAGCCCGAAAATTTCAATGCGCTATGAGCTGAACCCCCGGCTGCAGCTGATGGCCTCCTGCGGAGCGGGTTTCCGTGCTCCCGATTTCCGGCAGCTTTATCTCGACTTCATCAACAACGCTGCCGAGGGATACCGCATCTACGGTGCCGCTGAGTTTTCGCTTGCCACCCTCGAACAGCAACGGCGCGACGGTCTGATTGCCGAAATCCTTTCTTCGGCCTACAGCATCGGCACCCTCAAACCCGAAACTTCTTTGGGGTTGAATCTTGGTTTGAAGTACCGCCCACTCGAACAGCTGGACCTCTCGCTGAACCTGTTCCGCAACGATATCGGCAACCTGATCAATTATGTTCCCGTAGCCCTGCAGAACAACGGAAGCCAGGTGTTCAGTTATGTGAATGTCAACCGTGCTTACACTTATGGTGCTGAGTTGAACGCAAATTTCCGCTTCAGTGAGTCGCTGCAGATCAGCGGAGGATATCAGTGGCTGCAAACCGGCGACAAGGATGTGCGGGATAACATCCTGCAGGGAAAGGTCTATGGCCGCGATGAACCGCTGGGCTCCGCAAGGCTGATGACCTTGCGTGATTACGGCGGGTTGCTGAACCGCAGCCGTCATTTGGCCAATATGCGCATTTTTTATTCAGATGCCGGCAATGGATGGTCGGGCTCGCTGCGCGCCACATACCGCAGCAGGCGTGGCGTGGTGGATCGTGACGGAAACGGCTTTGCCAACATGGAGGCCGAATACGCCCTGCCTTTTTTCCAGTTGAATGCCACGCTGGGCAGGCAAATCAACGAACGCATCGCCGTACAGCTCGGTGTGAACAACCTCACCAACCAGACCGATCCACAGTATATGCCGAACGTTCCCGGTACCAACTGGTTTCTGTCTCTGGCCTTCAACAGCAGATCAAAAAAACCGAACAACAGCACCCTGCCCCTTTGAGGCGGATGCAACACATTATTTTTCGTAAACCAAAACCAAACAGACATGCAAAACAAAAACAAGTGGGCACGCAACGCAAAAATCCTGTTGATGCCGCTAACCGTACTCGTAGTGCTGAATAGTTGTCAGAAAGACGACCCCGTCATTCTTCCCGCCGTTGTGCAAACCAAAACCTTTCTGGTGAGCGCATCACGCACAGGCCCATACAATCTATGGGGCTTCAACACAAACGCACCTGTTGCCAACACCGATTCCGTAAGCAGTAACTGGGATTTCGGAATGCGCTTGACCAATATCATCGTCAACAGTAATGCCAGCGGACCGGGCAATGCGGGTGTACAAATTCTCAACACGCCTTTCAATGATGTTACCATAGCCCCCGAAACGGGCTATGCATACGATACTACCTCTACTAAACTTGCAGTGAATCCAAGTCCGGGTAATTGGTACATCTATCAGAACCGCAGTTTTGCGCCCATTGCTGGCAAAACCTTTGTTTTCAGAACCGCCACATCGAAGTATGCCAAGTTGGAATTCCTGACTGGCGAGCCGGTTGATGACAACGGGAATCCGGTCCCAGTCACATCAACCGCCCCGCCCACCAAGATAAAGTACACCTTCCGCTACGCCTATCAGCCGTCGGGGTTACGAAACTTCTGATTTTCATGCTGAATCAGATTTTTTTTGAACGGGGTGGCAGCCATGTCACCCCTGTTTTCTGTTTGGGGATGCACGGGCCTGCCCGAACCGGTGTAATACGAAAGTGCAGTTACGTTTAGCCCAAAAATTTTCTCGTATAATGCCGATGTGATAGCTGTTTGGGCCAATGACATTGGCCCATTACAGATATCCAATCGGTATTACATCCTATTGACAAAATGGCCTTTGATGAAAAGTGCAATCACCGCAATATCCTCACCGAACCGGCCACCGTTTTGAGCGGCTTCTGAGGGAGTTTGTAACGGATCTGGTAAACATAGTTCCCGATCGGGCAATCCGCGCCCTTGTATTTGCCATCCCACCGGTTGCCTGGATTCAACGAACGGAAAATGCATTGTCCCCAGCGGTTGTACACTTCGAAGTCGAATACTTCGGTAATGCAGGCGGCCAGGGGCTGGAAAAAATCGTTGAGCCTGTCGCCATTGGGTGTGAAGGCACCGGGAATGAAAAGGTTGCAGCCGAGGGAACCCGTATCGCAGTCCGATACCGATACGCTTCTTGTCAGCGTGTCGATACCGCAGCGGAAGTTGGCAATGGCGGTAACCACATAGTTTCCGGGTGCGGAAAAAAGATGGGTGGGATTGATCAGGTTCGATTGGTTGGCGGATCCGCTGGCCGGGTCACCGAAGTTCCAGTTAACCGAGAGGAGCAGTGAATCTGACTGCACGCTGAAACTGATGGCGTTTTTCTGGCAGGAATCGGCACTGCGTAACACGTTGCCGGTGCAGGGTTTCACACAATCCACCACCGCCAGGGGATAGGACAGCGTATCGGTCAGGCAGGCAGTGCGAACAATGGCGGTAACCACATAGTTGCCGGGTGCCGAAAACAAATGCGTCGGATTCAGTGCGTTGGAACTGTTGTTGGCTCCGCTGCCCGCATCGTCAAAATTCCAGTTGCTGCTGGTGATGCCGGTAATGCCACTGACTGAAAAGGACCTTGTGCTTTGCACACAGGAGTCGGTACTTGCAGTGATGCTGCCATTGA
>CAZZLI010000011.1:0-9440 GCA_964655055.1 uncultured Ferruginibacter sp. | reverse complement strand
TTGTTGGCATGCCGGATGGCGCAGAGGCCTTCATAAGTGGGCGTGAATACCCGCTGGTCGGTCAGCACCACGTCACCGAGTCCGCCGTTGAGGCGCATATCGACCGTAAAATAGGAGAGGCCGCGGCCCAGCGGTTGCGCGAGTAGTATAGCAGGTGATGCGCCTATGTTCCACTCAATTTCGTCGGTAGTGAAGAGGTAATATACCGAGTCCTGTCCCGGGGCTTCAAAAATCACGGACGACTGTCCCGATGAGAAACCGCCGCCCTGTACTCCGTCCATGGCATGCAGTACCGCATTGTTTCGATTCCAGATATGACCGCCATCCTGCCCGCTAAAGGCCGGTTCCCGCCCTCCTCCGTTTGTATAGAAAAGCAACTTTCCGTATTTGTCGCAATACGAGGCACACCCCTCGGTTGTAAAAATCTGGCTGCCTGTGGTATTCACCGGCGTACCGCTGCTGAAATCAAGCGAACGGCCATTGCCGAAATGCCAGATATTGGCCTGAAGCTGGGAAAAGCATGCCTTGTTAAGACAAGTGATGAGCAGGATAACAATAAGCAGATAAGACCTCATCTGGTCAATCATTTGATTCAAAAAATTGGATGCAGATGATTGGTCGTTGAAATGTTGACAGGAAACAACGCTTCCGGATAATTATCAGGAACATTGGACTGAACGGAATAGTTTATTCCTTGGCGCCTTCCACCGCTTTTGCAGGTTCGGCGGGCTTCCGGCAGCATTTCGGAAGTTTCTTGTAGGCCGACTCTTCGGCGGCCTCACCGTCGGCATCGTAGCCGATGTTGGCGATGGCCGTGCGGATCTGCTCGATATTGTTGCGATCGGTCAGGTAGGTGACGGTGGTGGTCTTCTTTTTCAGGTCCACTTTCACGGCGGAAATACCCGGCTCGCGGCTCAGGTATTTTTCAATGCGTTCCTTGCACATGTCGCATTGGATGGTAGGTGTTTGGATCACCACTTTTTCCGATGCTTTTTTCTGGGCGTTGGCGGCAAACAGGAGTCCGGTGGCGGCGAAGATTGTCAGGAGTATTTTTTTCATGTTGCAGGCATTGAGTTGTAGAAAATAGTTCAATTCAAAGTTAGGCGGTTTGACTTTTTCTGAAGTCTGCTGAAAGCGTTTTTTTGTTAAGGGGTTTATACGAAAATGATGTATAAATCAGCCCGAAATTTTCCCGTATAATGCCGATTTGATAGCTGTTTGGGCCAATATTATTGGTCCATTACAGATATCCAATCGGTATTAGAAATCAAATGCCCGTCCACTCCGCCGGATTCCGGCTCCATTGCAGCAACACTTCTTCCTCGGCCGGGTTTACCAGCTGCTGCTCCATCGCAAGGCGGATCAGCGTTTCGTAACGGGTGAGGGGTAAGAGTTTCACGCCTGCTTTCTCAAAGTTGTCCACGGCCTCGGGAAATCCATAACTGAAGATGGCTGCCATGCCCACCACTTCCACTCCCGCCTGACGCAACACATCCACCACCTGCAAGCTGCTTTTGCCCGTCGATATCAGGTCTTCCACCACCACCACCCGCTGTCCCTTTTCGTAACGGCCCTCGATCTGGTTGCCCAGTCCATGGCCCTTGGGTTGCGGACGCACGTAAAGGAAAGGAAGTTTCAACTGGTCGGCTACCAGCGCACCCCAGGCAATGCCCGCCGTGGCTACTCCCGCCACCGCATCGGCTTCCGGAAACTGCTGAAACACCACATTGGCCAGTTCGCTTTTGATGAAGTCGCGCACATGGGGGAAGGACAACACCTTGCGGTTGTCGCAATAGATGGGGCTTTTCCAGCCGCTGGCCCATGTATAGGGCTGTGCAGTGTTCAGTTGGATTGCCTTAACTTGTAACAGTTTTTCGGCGACGGCTTGCTCATTGGTCATGCCGCAATTTAGAGCAAAGCCGCGAATACGGTCAAGAGCCGGCCAGTCAACAAATCACCTACATGTACCTCAAAATCCATTTCGGCGACAAGCCTGTTTATCTCTGCGACGAGATTGACAAAACCTGGGCCGATCTGCTGCATCACCCCGATACCGTATTCATCGACGAGCTTTCCAACGCCGCCATCAAAACCCTGTTGCATGAAATCAAAAGAAAGGAATTTCATGCAGGGGTGATACAGCATGCCGACCTGCCCGCCCTGCGCAAGGCCTTCTTCCGCCATTTTACCGAAATAGCGGCCGCCGGAGGCATTGTGGAGAATGAAGCCGGGGAGCGCCTGTTTATCTTCCGCCGTGGAATGTGGGACCTTCCCAAGGGCAAGGTGGATGATGGCGAGACGCTTGAAGCCGCCGCCCTGCGCGAAGTGGAGGAGGAAACGGGTGTGGGCGGTCTCACTCTTATCAAAAAAATCGGGGAAACCTACCATACCTATGAAGAGGATGGCAAGCCGGTGCTGAAAACCACACACTGGTACCATATGCGCTGCGCGGGAAATCCCGGGTTGATACCTCAAGCCGAAGAGCAGATTACGGCAGTGCAGTGGGTGAAAAAAGAAAACAGCGCTGCGGTTATTGAAAAAACCTACGCCTCCATCCGCGATATAATTTCCGTATTCAACAAAAAATAGTTGTGAGCATTGTCATCATTTCCGGATGCTCCGGTTTACTGCCTCAGGCAGGAAGCGTGATACATCGCCGCCGTTTTTCAGCACATCGCGCACCAGCGTGGAAGCCACCGAAGTGAATTCGGGCATACAGGTGAGGAACACCGTTTCAATATCCCCGGCAAGGCTGCGATTCATGTCGGCAATGGCTTTCTCATACTCGAAATCATTCACATAGCGAATGCCCCTTACGATATATTTCGCACCTGCTTCCTCGCAGCATTTCACGGTAAGACCTTCGTATACTCTTGCTTCCACTTTCGGGTTACCCGCATAGATTTCCTGCAGCCATTGCAGGCGCAGGGCTTCATCGAACATGGGTGTTTTTCCGGCATTACGGCCGATACCGATCACCACTTTGTCGAACAGGGTGGTAGCCCGGTTGATGATATCGATATGCCCGAGCGTTACAGGATCGAAAGTGCCGGGAAAAAGACAGATACGCATAGTGAACGAGTTGGATTGATGAATGAAATGTCAGGATTGCCGGATTCCTGCAAGCAGGTAGATAACGGCCATCCGCATGGCCACACCGTTCTCCACCTGATCGAGGATGATGGAATGTTCGCCATCGGCCACATCACTGTCGATTTCCACGCCACGGTTGATGGGTCCCGGATGCATGATCACAATGGGCTTGGGCAGTTCGTCCAGCAGCCTGCGGGTGATACCGTACGAGAGGTTGTATTCGCGCAGCGAAGAGAACAGTACGGTTTGCTGCCGCTCGAGCTGTATGCGCAGCACATTGGCCACATCGCACCAGCGCAGGGCTTTGCGGATATCGTATTCCACCAGTACGTCGAAGGCTTCACGGATGTGGATGGGAATCAGTGTCGGCGGTCCCGACAGCATCACTTCCGCGCCCATTTTTTTCAGCAGGTAGATATTGCTGAGGGCCACGCGCGAATGCATGATATCGCCCACGATCAGCACTTTTTTTCCTGCCAGTCCGCCCAGTTTTTCCGCGATCGAGAAGGCATCGAGCAGGGCCTGCGTGGGGTGCTCGTTGGTACCGTCGCCAGCATTGATGATAGATGCCTTGATGTGTTGCGAAAGGAAATGGGGCGCACCGCTGGCACTGTGGCGGATGACCACCATGTCCACCTTCATGCTCAGAATATTATTGACGGTGTCGAGCAATGTTTCTCCTTTGGCGGCGGATGATCCCGATGCCGAAAAATTGATCACATCAGCGCCAAGCCTTTTTTCAGCCAGCTCGAAGGAGATCCGGGTGCGTGTTGAATTTTCGAAGAAGAGGTTGACGATGGATACATCCCGCAGTGAGGGAACTTTCTTTACGGGTCGCTGCAAAACTTCCTTGAACTGTGCCGCGGTTTTAAGCAACAGGTCGATGTCTTCAGGAAGCAGCTGGCGTATGCCCAGCAGATTACCGGTGGAGAGTTGTTGCATCAAAGGTCGAAGCTACGGAAAAACAGGCAATGGCCCGGCGGTTCAGCCCAGGTAGGCTTCTTCCTTGTTCCAGTCCACTTTCACCTTCTGCGCCATGCTGCTGTCTATGGTTTTGCCGCAATAGTCGGGCTGTATGGGCAGTTCCCGCTCGAAACGCCGGTTGACGAGTACGCAGAGTTCCACCTTACGGGGCCGACCGAAATCCTGCAGTGCATCCAGTGCAGCCCTTACGGTTCTGCCGGTGTAGAGCACATCATCAATCAGCACTACCTGCTTCCCGTCCACCGAAAAAGGCAGGCTGGTGGCATTGGCCACATGCAATTCGCTGCGCACGTCGTCGCGGTAAAATGTGATGTCGAGCACACCGTAATGTACAGGCTGATCGGGGTAGAGGGTGCGGATATGATCGGCGATGCGTTTTCCGGCTTCCACGCCCCGGGGTTGTATGCCCACGAATACCAAATCGTTCAGTTGCTCATGGTTTTCGGTGAGCTGATGGGCAAGGCGGCGCAGGGTCAGGTTCAGTTCCTCCTTGTTAAGAATGGTCTGCATCGTTCCTGTTGTTATTCCTCACCCAGAAACGGATAGCGGTAATCCGTAACCGGGGCAAGGGTTTCCTTGATCGTACGCGCGCTCAGCCAGCGGTAGAGGTTCAGCATGGAGCCGGCCTTGTCGTTGGTGCCGCTGGCCCTTCCGCCGCCGAAAGGCTGCTGGCCGACTACGGCGCCGGTGGGCTTGTCGTTGATATAGAAATTACCCGCACTGTTGCGGAGCTTGCTTGTAGCGGTTTCCACGGCATAGCGGTCGCGGGCGATTACGGCACCGGTAAGTGCATAGGGCGAGGTACTGTCCACCAGTTTGAGCACATCATCAAAACGGTTCTCGTCGTACACATATACGGTAAGTACCGGACCGAAAAGTTCTTCGCACATGGTCACATAGGCGGGTTCGGAGGTTTCGATGATGGTGGGTTCTATGAAATAGCCGACCGACTTGTCGCACTTGCCGCCGGCGATGATTTTTGCGGGACTCCCTTTCTTGCGTACTGCCTTGATATAGGACTCCAGCTTGTTGAAACTTTTTTCGTCGATCACCGCGTTGATGAAGTTGGTGAAATCTTCCACGCTGCCCATCTTCATGCTTTTGATTTCGGCCAGCAGTTTCTTTTTCACGGCAGGGTAGAGGCTTGCCGGGATATAGGCCCTTGAGGCGGCTGAGCATTTCTGTCCCTGATATTCGAAAGCGCCCCGTGCAAGTGCGGCAACCAGCACATCCACATCGGCACTCTTGTGGGCGAGTACGAAATCCTTACCGCCTGTTTCGCCGACGATACGCGGGTAGGATTTATATAATGATGTGTTGGCGCCGATGGTCTTCCACATATGGTTGAACACTCCCGTACTTCCGGTGAAATGCACGCCGGCGAAATCGGGATGGTTGAAGCAGATATCGCCCAGCGTTGGTCCGTCCACATAAATCAGGTTGATCACTCCGTCGGGGAGTCCGGCTTCACGAAGAATACGCATGAAGAGTTGTGCGCTGTATACCTGCGTATGCGCGCATTTCCATACCACTACATTGCCGCACATGGCCGCACTGGTGGGCAGGTTGCCGCCGATGGCGGTGAAGTTGAAGGGCGATACGGCTACCACGAAACCTTCGAGGGGCCGGTATTCCATGCGGTTATGGGTGCCGGTGGAACTCACGGGCTGCTGCCGGTAGATTTCGCTGAGAAAGTGCACATTGAAACGCAGGAAGTCGATCAGCTCGCAGGCCGAATCAATTTCTGCCTGAAAACAGTTCTTGCTTTGCCCCAGCATGGTAGCCGCCACAATCTGCGCGCGGTATTTGGTAGCGAGCAGATCGGCCGCTTTTAGAAAAATGGCGGCACGGTTTTCCCAAGAGCTAGCTGCCCATTTGTCTTTGGCCCGCAGCGCGGTACTGATGGCTTTCTTCACATGAGAGGCATCGCCTTCATGAAAATAGCCGAGAACATGGCCATGTTCGTGCGGCGGACGCATGGCCGATTTTTTTCCGGTACGTACTTCTTCGGCGCCGATATACATGGGCACGTCGATGGCCGTGCTTTTCATTTGCGCAAGGGTTTCCTTGAGGCGCTTTTTTTCGGGTGAACCCGGAGCGTATGACAGTACCGGTTCATTGGCCGGCAGGGGGTAGTTGAAATATCCGAATTGCATGGGAAAAAGTGTTTCCAACAAAGGTAAGCGAAGCATCCGTACAGCCAACGGCACTGTTTCAAAATTGCCGGCGGCACCGAATAATCCCCTGCAGTCCGTCGGCCCACAGTATCTTTGCAACATGCAAAGCGACAAGCGTAATATCCGGCACCTTTCTCCCGAAGATCTGGCAGCCTACTTCGCTTCCCTGGGTGAAAAAAAATTCCGGACCAAACAGGTGCACGAATGGATCTGGAAGAAGAATGCCGCCACTTTCGAAGACATGTCGGATCTTTCGAAAGAGTTGCGCGCCCGTCTTGCTGCCGATTTTGCCTTACCCGCCCTGCAGGTCGATACCACCCGCCAAAGCGCCGACGGTACCATCAAGTCGCGCTTCCGCACCCACGACGGTCACATGATCGAGGGTGTGCTGATTCCCACCGAAAAGCGGAACACCGCCTGCATTTCCTCGCAGGTGGGCTGCAGCCTGAGTTGCAAGTTTTGCGCTACCGGTAAACTCGAACGCAAGCGCAACCTCGATTATGATGAAATCTACAATCAGGTGGCGCTAATCAACGAGCAATCGGAGCGGGGCTTCGGCAGGAAATTATCGAATGTGGTGTTCATGGGCATGGGTGAGCCCCTGCTCAATTACCGCAATGTGCTTGCCGCTGCTGAACGGCTGATGGCCAATGATGGAATGGCGATGAGTCCGCGACGCATTACAGTAAGCACTGCGGGTGTGGCCAAGATGATCCGTCAGCTGGGCGACGATCAGGTGCGTTTCAATCTGGCGCTCTCGCTGCATGCCGCCGATGATGCCAAGCGCGATGCCATCATGCCCATCAACGAAACCAACAGCATCGATATGCTGGTGGATGCGCTCAACCATTTCTATTCGAAAACAAAGAACGATATCACCCTCGAATATGTGTTGCTGAAAGGTGTCAACGATTCGCTCGATGATGCCGCCGGCCTGGTGAAGATTTATCGCAGGATACCTACGCATCTGGTGAATGTCATCGAATACAATCCCATACAGGGAGAGTCGTTCACGGGGCCGGGTGAAGATGCCACCAAGACCTTCACCGATTATCTGGCCTGGCACCGGGTAAACGTGCGGGTGCGCCGCAGTCGCGGAAAAGATATTGATGCGGCCTGCGGACAACTGGCCAACAAGTGATCTCTTTTTTTCAAAGCACCAATCCTCAGACATGACAAAGAAATTCTACCAGAAGTTTACCGCGCCCAAAAACAGTGTGGTGAAGGAGGGCCACCGCATGGCCAAGAAAAAGGCCAAGAAGGAACGTGCTGCTGCGATCAACGAGCGTTTTGAAGCCAAGCGCCGCATGCGCGATGAGGCGGCAAAGTTGGCCGAAGAGGCGAAGCGCAAACCATCAAAGCCGGGAAAGCCTGTTGTAGCTAAAACCGTTGCAACCTCTAAAAAATCGGAGGCTGCAGTAATATCAAATAAAAAAGGCTCCGATGCCGAAAAAATGCCGCTGAATAAATTTCTCGCGCATGGCGGCATCTGCGGACGGCGTGAGGCTGCAGGTCTTGTGAAGGAAGGCCGTGTCAAAGTGAACGGTACCGTGGTGACCGAGCCTGCGTATCGGGTCGAAAGGAGTGATGTGGTGCTCTTTGATGGAAGGAAAGTGGCGCCTGTGCAACAATTGGTTTATATCCTGCTCAACAAACCCAAAGATTATCTGACCACCACCGACGATCCCGAAGGACGCAAGACTGTGTTGCAACTGATCCGCGGGGCCACGGCCGATCGCGTGTATCCGGTAGGCCGGCTCGACCGCAATACCTCGGGGGTTTTATTGCTAACGAATGACGGCGACCTGACGCAACAGCTTTCGCATCCCAGCTATGAGGTAAAGAAAGTATATGAGGTGCGTCTTGACAAACCCCTGGCCAAGTCGGATTTCGACAAGATCCTTGCGGGTATCCGCCTCGAAGACGGGGCTATCAAGGCCGATGCGTTGGGCTATGCCGATACGCGCGACAAATCGGTGATCGGTATCGAGATCCACAGTGGCAGGAACCGCATCGTGCGACGCATCTTCGAGTCGCTGGGCTATGATGTGAAGGGGCTCGACCGGGTGATGTATGCCGGATTGACCAAGAAGAATGTGGAGCGGGGGAAATGGCGCCTGCTCACCGAAAAGGAAGTGCGCCTGCTCAAATACATGCCTGCCCCGCCGAAGAAAAAGGCTCCCGGAGCAAAATAATTTTCGTTTACACGGAAACGTTAAAATCGCGCAGCGCCTCGTTCAGACTGGTCTTGAGGTCGGTGCCCGCATGCCGCTTACCGATGATGAGTGCGCAACTCACCGCGTATTCCCCTGCGGGAAATTTTTTGGGATAGCTTCCGGGTATCACTACGCTGCGTTCGGGGATTTCGGCCTTGTATTCCACTGGCACGGATCCGCTTACGTCGATGATGCGGGTGGAGCGGGTAAGCACCACATTGGCGCCCAACACGGCTTCCTTGCCTACACGTACGCCCTCCACCACGATACAGCGGCTGCCGATAAAGCATCCGTCTTCAATGATTACGGGTGAAGCCTGCAGGGGTTCCAGCACACCGCCGATTCCGACGCCGCCGCTGAGATGCACATTCTTGCCGATTTGCGCACAACTGCCCACCGTAGCCCAGGTATCCACCATCGTGCCTTCATCAACATAGGCGCCGATATTCACATAGGAAGGCATCAGGATCACATTGCGTCCGATAAAGGCTCCGTATCGTGCCACCGCATGCGGAACAGCGCGTACACCCAGTGCGGCGTATCCGCTTTTCAGATCCATCTTATCGTAAAACTCAAAAGGGGGGAGGTTATGGGTTTGCATGGGCTGTATGCCGAAATACATGACGATGGCCTGTTTCACCCATTCGTTCACCTGCCAGCCGCCAGAATAAGGTTCCGCGGTGCGCAACCTGCCTTTGTCAACTTCTTCAATCACATCACGAACAGCCCGGGCATAGGATTCGGTTTTCAAAAGTTCCCTGTTTCCCCAGGCTTCCAGAACTTGTTGTTTCAATGCGCTCATCTTCATTGGTTTTGCGGCAAAACTACGGGTTGCGTACTGTAAATAAAATCGACCAGGTTTTTTAACTGAAGATAAATGAGTGGTTGTGTTAAACATCTTTTAAAACAACCTTTGCGTTGGTTTCAAATGCCAGACTTTCTTAATTTTCCTCCATGCTTCGTCTCCTTT
>CAZZLI010000010.1:38176-40573 GCA_964655055.1 uncultured Ferruginibacter sp. | reverse complement strand
TAACCAATGTAACTTGAGTACCCTTTCTTAACAAAACCGCAATATCATGCTCCAGTTTTTCTCCGGCAGCGCCCGCATCATCAACACGCGCCGCGCCGTTTCCGAATGTATGGAAATCGCCCTGGGCGATCAATATGCCGATGTATCCCTCGTTGTTCTGCATGCCTCCATCGGCCACAATTTTCAGGATATGGTCGATCAGGTGCATGAACTGGCACCCCAGGCCCGCATCCTGGCCGCATCCTGCTGTGGCGTCGTGGGCCGCGAAGGGGTCAGTGAGTCTATGAAAGACATGGCCCTGATGGCCATCAAAGGCAAGGATTTCGCCGTGGCCTCCACAGACGGCATCTTCGGACACAATACCTATGAGAAAACCCTGGAGATGGCCCGGCAACTTCAACAGGAACAACCCGGCATCAACATGGTGTTCACCATGGCTTCGGGTATCGATATCGACAACAACGCCACCATCCGCGCCATTGAGGCCGTGTTCGGTTCTTCAGTCACCATCTTCGGCGCCACGTCATCCGACAATATGCGTGGCGTCGTTAGCTATCAGGCGGTTGACCAAAATGTGTACGAGCACGGTGCCTTCCTCATCGGGTTTGCCGATCCCACCCTCAAGGTGGATACGCAGGCTACGCATGGCTTCGTTGCTGTGGGTGAACCGCTGCTGGTTACGCGGTCAACCGGATACATTATTCATGAATTGAACGGCAAACCGGCCTGGGAGGAATACACCCGCCGGCTGGGCCTCAGCCCCGAAGCCAGCTGCGGCGATACGATTCCCGTGGGCGCACTGGGAGAAGAACTTTCCGACGAAGCAGCTGCCGAATACGGCAACCGCCATCTCCTGAGGGTGGTCACCCACCGCGTGGGCAACGACATGTACTACGCCACCGACTGCCCCGAAGGCACGAAACTCTGGCTCACCACACGCGATGAAGAACTCATCTTCCGCGAAATGGACCGCATCGTAGCCTGCATACGGCAACGCATACACGAAGCGCAACCGGTAGCCGTGTTCCATGCCGACTGTCTCGCCCGCGGCCGCTTCCTGTTCAACCGCATCATCAAGGACGAACTGGTCAGTAAGATGCAATATCCCCTGTACAACAACGGTTCCTGTCCGCCCTGGCTGGGCATGTACGGATTCGGGGAGTTCGCACGGCTGGGCGGAAAGAATGTTTATCATAACTACACATCGGCCCTGTATGTCCTGTACCGCTGATTGATTAGGGGCTCATCCATGAACGACGACAGCCGATACGAACAATTGCTGAACGATTACCGCAGCCTGCAGCTGCGGGTAACCCGTTTTTCCGCCATCGAGCAGCAACTGATCAACACCCGCGACCGGCTCGACCAGGAACTGCAGCGGTACAAACGCAAGCAGCAATACAGCCTCAGCTCACTTTCCGTGAAATCGAAGCAGGAGTTGTTGCAGCTGATTGCGGAAGGCATCGTGGATATCCTTGAAATTGAATGGGCCGTTGTTTACCAGCAAAATCCCGACCATCCGGACCAATCCCTGCTGAGCGCGGAGGGACTCGACCGGAAGGAAACCGGAGCCGGATGGATTTCCGAAATACTGCAACTCGCCCGCCCGTTGAACCCCGGCCGTTCAGTAGTATTCGAAGAATCACAAACTGCGGCATTGCCTGAATTGTCGCGACAGGCCCACATCATCATCTGCAAACACAGCGAGCCCGACCTCAGGTATGAATTGTATTTCATTGCCGGCATTTCCCAAGCCCGCAAGGGCAGTTACAGCGGTATCGATGATCGGCTTCAGGATATCTTCACCCTGTTCAGCAACCAGATGCAGTCGGTGTTCGCCAACCGCTGGCGCAGCGAAAAGATGGAAGAACAGCTGCAGCAGATTTCACATTCGCAGCAGGAACTCAAGAAGCTCTCACTGATTGCCACCAAAACCAAGAGCGGGGTGATCATTTCCGATGCATTCGGCCGGATCGAATGGGTGAATGAAGCCTTCACCGAAATTTCGGGCTATCAACCCGATGAAGTGATCGGCCGCAAACCAAAAGATTTTTTGCAGGGCGAAGAAACAGGAGCGGCGGAAAAGGAACAGCTGTCCCTGGCGCTGCAGAAGAAGGAGCCCATTGAGGTGACCGTAGTGAACCATAACAAGAAAGGAGAACTCTATTACAACCAGCTTGAAATCGCTCCGATATTCGACGACCGGGGAGCCCATACCAATTTCATCGCCATCCAGAAGGACATCACCGAAGAGATGCGCTACAAGCAGGAAATCGTCAAGATGAATTCCCGCTTCGAAATGATTTCCAGCTTCTCACAGACCGGTATCTGGGAGCTTGATGCTGCCGAAAATACCGTCAACTGGAACGATATCATGTTCAAGATCACCGGACTGGA